>CALDQK010000535.1 GCA_937911525.1 uncultured bacterium | reverse complement strand
CCCAGCGCGCCCTCGCCCAGCGCGAGCTGGCCCTGGCCGAGGCCCAGACCCGCGGCTGGGAGGAGGAGGTCGCGCGCCGGCGCCGGGACGAGGCCGCAGCGCAGGCCCAGCGGGCGCGCGCGCTCCAGCGCGAGGCGGCCCGCGCTTCGCCCGAGCTGCGCGAGGCGGCGGATCAGGCCCGCCGGCTGGCCGAGTACCGGCTGGGACCCCTCGGCCTCAACGCCCGGACGGAGCGAGTCCAGGGCCAGCTGCGCCAGCGCCAGCGTGAGCTGCGGGAGCTGCGCGAGCAATACAAGCGCCTCCGCCGTCGCTTCGACACCGGCTTCCCGCAGGAGGTCATGGGCGGGCTGCTGCGCCAGCAGCTCGAGCGCCTGCCCGCCGGAGTCGAGGCGGACCAGCGCTCGCTCAGCGAGCGCATGGCGACGATCCAGGCCGCCCTGCTCGACCTGGAGGACCTCCGCTCCACCGTGGGCGACGTGGGGACGCTGCTGGCCGAGCTGCGCAAGCAGAGCAACGAGCCCGAGGCGCAGGCCGTCCTCGAGGAGGTGGGGCGCGAGGTCCTCGAGTCCCGGCGCGAGGTCCTCGACGCCGTGATCGCGGAGCACCAGCGCCTGCTCGATCAGCAGACCGAGCTGACGCAGACCCTGGCGACCCTAGGCAAGGCCACCGAGGAGCTGCGCCGCTTCCTCGAGGAGCGGATCCTCTGGATCCCCAGCGTGACGGAGGAGCGGGTCCCCTCGCGGGCCGCCCTGGTCGGGGCCCTGGAGTGGCTCCAGCCAGGCCCCTTCCTGAGCGAGGGGAGGCGCGTGTTGCGCGGGATCTCGGTCGAGTGGATCCTCGCCTTGTCCCTGCTGGCGCTGCTGATCGTCCCGGCGCTCTACGTCAAGCTCCGGGCCGGGGAGTCCGATGTCGAGGGGACCCTCGGGCCGCGGGCCTGGCAGCACGCGGTCGAGCGCGTCGCCCCCTGGCTGGTCCTGTGCGCGATCGCGGTGGTGGTGGGCCAACTCCTGCTCTCCGACCTGGCTCCGCGCGCGCGGGGCCTGGGCGCCGCCGCGAGGGCGCTCGGCCTCTACGGCGGGCTGCTGGCCCTGGGCTGGGGCCTCTCGAACTCGACCGGCGGGCCCTCGCTGCGGCGCCTGATCCTGGGCTGCGGGCTGCCCTTCCTGGTGGCCAGCGCCGTGGTCGCGGCCCTCGAGTATGGGCCCGAGCCGAGCTGGGCCAACGCGCTGGGGCGCCTGGCCTTCCTGGTGGCCATGGTGTGCGAGTCCCTCCTGCTCGGGCTGGCCTTCCGCGCGACGGGGCCGCTGGGCGCGCCGCTCCGGGCCCAGAGCGGTCTGGTCGGACGGCTGGCCCCAGGGGTGACCCTGGTCGCGGTCGGGGTGCCCCTCGTGATGGGGGCGCTGGCCGCGATCGGCTACTACTACACCGCCCTCCGCCTCGAGCTGCGCTTCGAGGGCACCCTGGCCCTCGTCCTCGCGGCGCTCTTCGCCTACGACCTCTTGCTGGCCGCGCTCACGGCGACGACTGCGTCGCAGATCCCGGCCGCGGCCGAGGCGATCGCGAAGGAGCAGCAGGTGGTGCCGCCGCCGGCGACTGCTGCGGGGGCCGTGTCCGAGGCTGCGACGAGCGAAGCCGAGCCGGAGGGGGCGACGACCGAGTCCGAGGTCGCGACGACCGAGCCCGCGGTCGCGACGACCGAGCCCGAGTCGGCGACGACCGAGCCCGAGGTCGCGACGCCCGAGGGGCCGAAGACCGAGCCCGAGGGGCCGAAGACCGAGGCCGAGGGGCCGAAGACCGAGGCCGAGGGGCCGAAGACCGAGGCCGAGGGGCCGAAGACCGAGTCCGACGTCGCGACGCCCGAGGGGCCGAAGTCCGAGACCGAGGGGCCAAAGCTCGAGGGCGAGTCGGCGACGACCGAGGCCGCGAAGACCGAGTCGGCGCGGCAGCAGAGTCCGGCGGCGACGTCCGACTTCAGCGGCTCGGACTCGTCGACCGAGCTGCGCTTCCCCCTCGACGGACCGGCGCTGCAGCCGCCTCAGGCCTTGCCCCCCGCGCTCTTCGATCACCAGACGACCACCCCTCCCGAGCAGGACCCCGAGGCGCTGCGGGTGCTGCTCAACCAGGCCCGCGACACGGTGTGGGTCGTCGTGGCGCTGCTGCTCCTGGTCGGCCTGGGAGCCCTCTGGGCCGACGTGTTGCCCGCCCTCGGCCGCTTGAATGACGTGCGGCTCTACCCCTCGCTCGAGGTCGTGGACCACGTCAAGCAGGTTCGCTATCCGACCCTGGAGGAGGCCGCCCCCGCGACGGCCACCAGCCCGGAGCGAGCGCCAGCGCCGGCGCCCCCCGCGCCGACGATCGGTCTGCCGAAGGCCCCGGCCCTGCCGACGGGTGAGGCCGAGGCCAGCGAGCCGCTGGTGGTGACCCTGGCCGACCTCGGCCTGGCGATCCTGCTCACGCTGGTCACGATCGCGCTCTCACGCAGCTTGCCGGGGGCGCTCGAGTTCGCGCTCCTGCCGCGCCTCCCGCTGGACGCAGGGGGACGCTACGCCGCCTCGACCGTCGTGCGCTACCTGATCCTGTTCGTGGGCCTCAGCGCGGCGCTCCAGGCGGTCGGCGTCAGCTGGGAGCGGATCCAGTGGCTGGCCGCGGCGCTGACCTTCGGGCTGGCCTTTGGGCTCCAGGAGATCTTCGCCAACTTCATCTCGGGCCTGATCATCCTCTTCGAGCGCCCGGTCCGCGTGGGCGACATCGTGACCCTCGGTGACGTCACCGGGCGCGTGACGCGCGTCCACATGCGCGCGACCACGGTCGTCAACTGGGACCGCAAGGAGCTGATCATCCCCAACAAGGAGTTCGTGACCGGGCGGGTGATCAACTGGACCCTGACCGAGTCGGTGACCCGGGTCGTGATCCCCGTCGGGATCGCCTACGGCAGCGACGTCGAGGCCGCGCGCAGCCTGATCCTCAACGTGGCCCTCGCCCACCCCGACGTCCTCAGCGACCCCGAGCCGAGCTGCTACTTCGAGCGCTTCGCCGACAGCAGCTACGAGCTGACCCTGCGGCTCTTCCTTCCGCGGCCTGCGCTGATCCTCAAGACCCGCCACGAGGTGCTCGAGGGGATCCGCCACGGTCTGGGCGACGCCAACATCGAGATCGCCTTCCCCCAGCGGGACCTCCACATTCGCTCGGCCGACGTGCCGCTGCGGGTGGAGACGAGCGAAAAGCCTCGTTCTCGCCGCTAACCTGCGCAGCGGGCGGAAACGGACGTTGCCGCGCGACCTGAACAGGCGTTACCTGGCGTCGTGGATTCGCCACGAGCAAAGGACTTGCAGCCCGCCTCGGGTGGTCCACTTCGTGCTCTGCGCACGGAGTCACCCTGAGGATGCGGAGGTGAGCCATGGGTCCTGACGACTACGACGACGACGACGACGACTACGACTACGACGAGGACGACGACGACGACTCCGACGACTACGAC
>CALDQK010000534.1 GCA_937911525.1 uncultured bacterium | reverse complement strand
GTCGCAACCGAGCGACGCCCAGATGGGGGGTCTGGGGGGGCGCAGCCCCCCCAGAAGACACCTAGTGCTGCGCAGCGAGGCCTCAACACCTGTACCGGTACTTCTGATGCGCAGCACTAGCGAGCCAGATAGGCCTCGGCGACCGCGAGGGCCGCGGCCTCCTCCTCCAGGGAGGCGCCCGGCTGGAGCTCGTGTCCGTCGAGGCGAGCCAGCGCGCGGATCGCGGCTCGGCGCACCACGGCGTGGCTGTCGTCGAGGGAGCGGGCCAGGGCGGCCCGCCCGCGCTGAGTCCACTCGGCCAGCTTGGCGGGCGCCTTGGGCCAGCCCTCCTGCGCCTTGCCGGCCTGAGCCGCGAGCGCGTCGCGCACCAGGTCTCCCAGGGCCTCGACCAGGGTTCGCCGCACGAAGGCGTGGCGCGCGAACTTGGGCGGCTTGGCGGGCGGCTGCGCCTTGCGCGCGGCTTGCTTGCCGCCGCGGGTCCGCGTCCCGCCCTCGTCCTCTTCCTTGGGCTTGGCCGCCTCCCCCGGCTTCTTCTTGCTCGGCGGGTCCAGCCAGCGAGCCAGGAGCGGCAGCGCTCCCCAGGTCCGCCCGCGGGCCCAGCGGCGCGCCACGTCACCCAGGTGGCTGCCGTTGAAGCGCCGGGCCTTGCCCAGCCCGGTCTTGACGTCGACGCGCTTGACGTGCGCGAAGTCCTTCAGGGCCGCCTGGACCTGCTTGCGCGCGTCCTTGACCCCGAGCTGGAGCAAGCTCCCCGCGGCGTGCAGCCGGAGCGCGCTCTTGGCGTCGCCCTCGCAGAGCGTCTTCAAGGCGGCGCGCAGGTCGGCGTCGTCGAGCCGGCGCTCGCCCGCCAGCGCGACCGCGCGGCTGCGCAGGCCCTGCAGCTCCTTGGTCTCGGTGGTGGCGAGGTCCACCAGCATCGGGTCGGTCACCCGGTGCTCGATCCGCAGCACCTCGCGCGCGAGGGCCACGTTGGGCTCGAGCATGGCCTCCCGCAGACGCCCCACGACCTCCGGGTCCCCCCGGCGCAGCCGGACCAGGTCCAGCGCGCGGCGCACGTCCTCGTCCTTGGCCACGCCCTCGAGGCGGCGCAGCAGCTCGTCGACCTTCTCGTGCTGCAGGAGCGCGATCGCCTCCACCAGGGCGGCGCGGATCCGCACGTGGTCGTCGGCGAAGGTCGGCTGGACCAGCTCCAGCAGGGTCGCGTCCTGCAGGCGACCGCGGGCGCGCAGGACCGGGATCCGCAGCACGTGCGCCGAGGTGCGCCCGATCTTGCGCAGCGCGGGGAGCCCGCGGGCGTCGCCCAGCTCCCCCAGCGCGTCGGCGCAGGCCACCGCGACCGTGCCGTCCTTGTGCATCAGCTGGCCGAGCTCGAGCGCGCTCAGGGGCGCGCCCCGGCGCCCGCTCTCGCGCACGGCCCGGCTGCGCTCCTTGATCCCGAAGCGCGAGCGCGGGTCGAGGGCCTCTCGCAGCGCGTCCTGGGCGACGCCGGCCCGCAGCTCCGGGTGGCGCAGGTCGAGGATCGCCCGATAGGCCCGCTGCGCCTTGCGGTAGTGCTTGCCCCGGTAGGTGCGCTCGAAGAGCTCGACCACCTCGCGCTCGACCTCGAACCAGCCGAGCAAGAGATGGTTCCCGTCGGCCGCCAGCTCCCACACCCGCTGGAACTCGTCCTGGTAGAGCTTCTTGAACACCCCGCGCAGCTCGAGGTAGGCCGCCCGGTCCCCCTCGAGCGCGAAGGCCGGGATCAGCCCCACCGCCGCGTAGCGCAGCTTGGGCTCCAGGCGCGCCTGCTGGGCCAGGTTGGTGATCAAAGGCAGCAAGCGCGGGTCGAGGCGGCGGTGCAAGGTGACGAGCAGCGCGCGCAGGTCCTCGGGGCGCTTGCTGAGCAGGCGCTCGCCGCCGACCGCCACCAGGGCCTCGGTCGGCACGCCGAGCTTCTTGCCCACCTTCGCCAGCTTACGCAGCACCCGCTTGGGCAGCTGCTTGGGCTTGCCCTTGTCCTTGCTCTGCGCGGCGAGGGGCCCAGCGCAGCAGAGCAGCGCCAGCAGCGCCGCGAGCGGAAGGTGTCGCCTCACTGTCCTCCTCCGGCCTCCAGGCGCTGGAGGAGCGTGCGGGTGCGCTGGTCGTTGGGCTCGCGCTCGAGGATCGCGCGGGCCGTGGCCTTGGCCTCCTCCAGCCGCCCGACCTCGACCAGGAAGGGGAGCAGGCGCCGGCGAATGGCCGTGGCCTCGGGCGGCACCTTGCTGAGGATCTCGCCCAGGATCCGGTTCGCCTGCTGGAGCCGCCCGAGCTGGATCAGCGCCATGATCGCGTCGAAGTGGACCGAGAGCGAGAGGCTGCGCCCGCAGCTCTCGTAGGCCTTCTGGGCGCTGCCCACGTAGTTGAGGATCTGCTTCCACTCCCCCAGCTCCTTGAGCACGCGCGTGTAGGCGACGCCGGCCTCGACCTTGAAGGGCTGCACGCGCAGCGTGTGGCGAAACTGCGAGGCCGCCGGCTTGCGCCGACCGCGCCGGGCGAGCATTTGGCCGCGCAGCAGGTAGACCGTCTCCAGCTCGGGCGAGAGCTGCTCGGCGAGCTGCAGGTGCCGCTCTGCCTCCTCGTAGCGGTCCGCCAGCAGGAGGAAGAGCGCCTTCGCCGAGTGCGCCATGCCCGAGTTCGGGAAGCGGCGCACCGCCTCTTCGGCCATGCGCTGACCCTCCTCGCGCCGGGGCGGCTCGATCTGGGTCATCAGGGTCGCCGCGAAGCCGAGCACGTGCGGGTCGTTGCGTCCGGCGCGCACGTAGCGATCCATGAGCTCGGGGACGGTCGGGTCCGCCGGGTTCTCGATCCGGATCCGGATCAAGCGCTCGAGCAGGAGCGTCGAGTTGGGCGCCTTCTCGAGCCCCTCTGCGTAGAGGTTGCGCCCCTGAGTCCCCTCGCTGCCGAAGTAGACCCGGTCGGCCTCGAGCGCGAGCCCGAGCCCGTCCTTGGGGTCCTTGGCGAGGCGGGCCTTGGCGTAGGGCTCGATCACGGCGAAGCGGCGCGAGCCGACGCCGAGCTCCTCGTAGCGGCGCAGGACGCGCCCGTAGGGGACCACCTCCGCGGGGTTCATCTTGTCGACGGACTCTTGCAGGATCCGCACCGCGGCGTCGTACTCGTCGCGAGAGAGGTAGTCGTCGACCCGGGCGTTGATCACGGTCGGGTCGGTCGGCGAGGTCGCCAGGGCGCGCTGGAGCGTGGCCTCGGCCCGATCGGGCATGCGCAGCGCCCGGTAGATCCGAGCCAGGTTGATCAGGATCCCCGAGGACGTCGGGTTGCGCTTGAGCGCCCGCTCCAGGTCCTGCTGCGCGCCGGCCAGGTCGTCTTGACTCGAGCGGATCTGAGCCCGCAGCTCGAGCGCGTTGGGGTGGTTGGGGTCGAGCGCCAGCGCGCTCTCGACGTCGTCGAGGGCGCGGGTGACGTCCTTGTAGAACACCAGCTGGTAGCTCGCCCGCGAGGACCAGGCGCCGGGGTCGTGGCGGTCGAGCTGGATCACCTGGTTCAGCGCCGCGAAGGCCTCGTCGTGGCGCCCGAGGCCGAAGGAGACCATGCCCCTGAGCGACCAGGCCGCCGCCTGCCAGGGCCCGTCCTGGTCGCAGAGCCGGACCAGCTCGGCCAGGTCCTGCTCGGCGCTGGGCTCCTCGCGCAGGGTGCGGATCAAGACCTCGACCAGACGCCGCCAGGGGCCGCGCTCGCTCTCCCGGAGCGGGTTGGCCTGCACGTAGCCCTCGAGGAGCGCGGCGACCTCGGCGTTGGTCTTCTGGTCGCTGCGCGTCAGGCGCCGCGCCAAGCGGAAGGCGGCCTCGGCCCCGAGCTCCCCCTTGTCCTCGTCCATGACCGCGCGGAAGTCGGCCTTGGCCTCCTCGAAGCGCTGCAGGCGCACCCGGGTCAGCCCGCGCAGGATCCGCAGGTCGAGGCGGCTGGCGTCCTGACCGAGGGCCGCCGTGCAGGCCTCGAGGCGCTCGCGGAGGGCCCCGCGGTAGGCCTCGCCGGGCGCGAGCTGGGGGATCGACTTGGCCAGCTGGGCCAGCTTGCCCAGGGGCCCTTCGACGCCCGGATCCCCCGGCGTCTGCGTGGCCTGCGGCCCGCCCCCGCCGCTCGTCGCGCTCGGGACCGGGGTCGCGGTCCCGATCCGGCCTCCCCGCGTCTTGCGCGCCACGAAGGCGCCCAGGCCGGCCACGCCGACCAGGACCGCCCCCGCGGCCAGGACCTTGAACACCGCCAGCAGGTTCCCCGCCGCGCCGCCGCGCCGCCGCGCCAACACCGGCTGGCCCTGCAGGTAGCGGTCGAGGTCGTCGGCGAGGTCCCCCGCCGTGCGGTAGCGCTGCAGGGGGTCCTTCTCGAGGCACTTGAGCACCACCGAGTCCAGGTCGCCCTTGGTCGCCGGGTTCAAGCTCGAGGGGCGAGGCGGCGAGGCCTCCACGATCTTCTTGCTCAGCTCGATCTGGGTCTCCGCGTTGAAGGGGAGCGCGTTGGTGAGCATTTGGAAGAGCACCACCCCGAGCGAGTAGACGTCCGCGCCGCCGGTCAGGTCGTGCCCGCGGCCGGACGCCTGCTCGGGGGACATGTAGTAGGGCGTGCCCAGGACCGCGCCGCTGCGGGTCAGGCGCGAGACGTCGAGGGCGGTGTCGCGCACGAGGCCGAAGTCGGTCAGGAGGGGCGTCCCGCTCGGGTCGACCAGGATGTTGTCCGGCTTGACGTCGCGGTGGATCACGCCCCGCTCGTGGGCGTGCTGGAGCCCGAGCGCCACGTCGCGGGCCACCTCGACGGCCCGCCGCAGCGAGAGGCGCTTGTGGTCGATCAGGTCCGAGAGGGGCTGGCCCTCGACGAGCTCCATCGTGAAGTAGAGGTGGTCGCCGAAGTCGCCCGTGTCGTAGACCCGCACGATGTTGGGGTGGCTCAGCTTGGCCAGGGCGCCCGCCTCGCGCATGAAGCGCTTGACCTGGCGCTCGCTCGCCTTGGCCCCCGAGAGCAGCACCTTGAGCGCCACGTCCCGTCGCAGGGAGCGCTGGTGCGCGCGCAGGACCACGCCCATGCCGCCGCGCCCGAGCTCCTCCTGGATCTCGTAGTCCCCGACGCTCATGCCGGGGCCGATCCGGTGGCTCTTCCAGCTGCTGCTGCCGCTGAAGTCGCTGGCCCGCATCCGGACCGAGCCGGTGGTGGCGTCGAAGGGACGGAAGCTCTGCTCGCCCTGCCAGCGCCCCGAGCCCGGGGTCGCCATGCCCGGCCCGAAGGCCGAGCCGCCGCCCTGCGGCCCATAGGCCGACCCGCCGCCCGGGGCAGCGCCGCCCGGACCAGCGAAGGCGGAGGCGCCGCCGTTGCCGGGTCCCCACGAGGACCCGTTGGCGGGCGGCGTCGAGCCCCAGGACGAGTCGGGGCGCGTGTCGTGCTGAGCGCGCACCCAGCGCGCCGAGTCGGGGGTCGTGCCGCGACCCGGCGCGAAGCGCCCGGAGTCGTCGTCGGGCCCGAGCAGCGCCAGGGGCGCCCCGCAGCGGTGGCAGCTCCAGGGGTCGTGCGGGAGGAGCTCGTGCGGGCCGCAGCGCAGCCCGCAGCCGGCGCAGATCAAGCGCGCGCTGACGGCCTGCTGGCTGAGCGTCTGGACCCGGCCCGGGTGCAGCCCGCGCCCGAGCAGGACCTGGCTGAGGGGCTGGTTGCTGGCCTGCGCCTGCTGGAGGCACTGGTGTAGCGCTGCCTCCGCCAGCAGTTGCTGCTGGATCGCGAGCTTGCCGAGGATCAGGTCGACTACGCTGACCATGAGCCCCCAGCGTACCGCCTCCGGCCCGCCTGCGCCCCCCAGAGGCGGCCCAGAGGACTCTTTACTGCTCCTGGAAGCGGATCCTCATCCAGTCGCCCTTCTTGGAGCCGGTCGCGAGCTTGAAGATCACGGGGCTGCCGTCGAAGCGCCAGGTGGCGACGTGGCGCTTGGACTGGCCGACGCCGACGAACTCCTGCTCCTCGTGCGGAAGGGCCATTCCCGCCTCATCGAGGAGGCTGACCCGGAACCAGGTCGCCTCGTTGACGCTGCTCGGGTCGGCGCTCGACTGGACGTCGATCACGAGCTGGACCAGGCCGACCGGCGGCTGGGCGACCTTGAAGTAGCGCGCGCCCTGCTTGGCCTCGAGGTAGACCACGATCGGGTCGCTGAGGTCCCGCTCGCTCGGGGTGTCGAGGTCGCCGCTGAGGTCGGCCTCGCTGCCCCAGCCGCGCGGAGGACGCGGACCGCTGGGGGCCGGCTGCGGCGCCCGGTCGCGCGGGCGAATGGCCGTGCGCGGGGTGTTCCGTCGTCCGCCGAGCAGCGCGTCCTCGACCATGGCCTGGGTCAGGCCCTCGGGGACGGCGAAGCGCTGGCGGTCGATCGGGTTGCGGGGCGTGGGGTAGGTGAACCAGATCTCGAGCGCGCCCGGGCTGCTCGGCGGGCTGAGCCGCTCCCAGCGGTCGAGGATCACATCGCAGGTCTCGGGGTCGGCGGTGCCGAAGATCGGCACGTTGGCGACGGCCTGATAGCTGCCGTAGCGGCACACCACGTGGCACTTGTCGGGCACGTGGCTGAGGCCCTTGGCCAGCGCCGTCACCTTGAGCACCGGCTCGCCCGGGTTGGGCATCTCGACGCTGCGGATCTCCCCCCAGGCGCAGCCACCCAGGAGGGCGACCGCCAACAGACTCAGCCAGCGTGCCTTCATTCCTGATCCCCTTGTTGCTCCTGAACGGCGTCGAGGGTGTCCTTGATCGCCCCCACGACCTGATCGAGCTCCTCCTCGCTGATCACCAGCGGGGGGAGCAGACGCAGGACGCGCGGCCCGGCGCCGATCGCGAGCACGCCGCGCTCGCGCAGGCCCGCGATCACGGGCGCCACCTTGAACTTGAGCTCGACCCCGAGCATCAGGCCCAGCCCGCGCACCTCGCGGATCGAGGGGTGATCGAGCCCCTCGAGGGCGCCCCGCAGGCGCGCGCCGAGGGCCTCGGCCCGCCCGGGGAGGTCCTCTTCGATCATGGCCTCGAGCACCGCCAGCGCGGCGACCGAGGCGATCGGGTTCCCCCCGAAGGTCGAGCCGTGCATGCTCGCGCCGATCGCCCCGACGCGCTCGCCGATCAGGACGGCGCCCATGGGGATCCCCGCTGCGAGGGCCTTGGCCAGGCAGACCAGGTCCGGCTCGAGGCCGTGGTGCTGGTAGGCGAAGAGCTTGCCGGTCCGGCCCATGCCCGACTGGACCTCGTCGACCGCGAAGAAGGCGCCGTGCTTGCGGCACAGCTCCTGCGCGCCGCGCAGGTAGTCACCGCTGCCGGGGCGGACGCCGCCCTCGCCCTGGATCACCTCGAGCAAGACCGCGGCGGTCTGGTCGTCGACGACCTCCTCCAGCTTGTCGAGCTTGTCGTAGGGCACGTGGACGAAGTGCGGGATCAGCGGCTCGAAGGGCTCCTTGTACTTCTTGTTCCAGGTCGCCGAGAGCGCGCCCATGGTCCGGCCGTGGAAGCCGCGCATGGCGCACACGATCTTCTGGCGGCCCGTGACCAGGCGCGAGAACTTGATCGCGCCCTCGTTGGCCTCGGCCCCCGAGTTACAGAGGAAGACCCGCTGGGCCACGCTCAGCTCGCAGAGCTTGCCCTGCAGGCGCGCGCGCGCCTGGTGGTGATAGAGCTCGGAGCACACGGTCAGGTTCTTGACCTGCTCGCTGATCGCGGCGACCACGCGCGGGTGGCTGTGGCCCACGTTGGCGCAGCCGATCCCCGACACGCAGTCGATGAACTCGTTGCCGGCCGCGTCCCAGAGCCGCGCGCCCTGGCCGCGCACCAGGGGCGCGCCCTGCTTGTTGTAGGAGCCGCAGGAGGTGTTGTCCTCGAGCGCCATCAGCTCCTCGACGCTCAGGTTGTCGATCGTGGTGGTCATGTGATCACCGTGCCCTTTCCGGCGAGCGCCGCGCGGATCGGCTGCTCACCTCTGCTGTCGCCCAGGATCACGCGCTTGGCCCCGGCCTCGAGGGCCTCGCTCGCGCCGAGGAGCTTGATCCGCATGCGCCCCTGGGCCCACTTCTCCTGCGCCATGGGGATCTCGTGGCGCGCGAGGGTCTCGACGAGCGAGGACTCGTCGGGGAACTCGCGCAGGACCCCCGGGACGTCGGAGAGGATCACGAGCGTCTCGGCCCCGAGCGCGCCTGCGATCGCGGCCGCGGCGCGGTCCCCGTCGACGTTGATCGCCTCCGAGGCGTCGCTGATCGCGGGCGGCGTGACGACCGGCCAGTAGCCGGCCTCGGTTAGGAGCTGGATCAACCCGGTGTTGACCCGCTCGACCTTCCCCGTGTAGGTGTCGCGCAGGACCCGCTTGCGGCCGGTCTTTGGGTCGACCACCTTGAGCGCCTTCTTGCGCGGGCCCTCCAGCAGGCGCCCGTCGATCCCCGACAGGCCAATCGCGTTGACGCCCAGCGCCTGCAGGCGCTCGACGATCCCCTTGTTCCGCTTGCCGCAATAGACCATCTCGAAGATCTCGAGGGTCCGGCGGTCGGTCTTGCGGCTGGTGTAGCCCGAGGCCGAGGTCACGAACTCGGGCGGGTGCCCGAGCTGGGTCGCGACCTCGTTGGTCTCGGCCGAGCCACCGTGGACCAGCAGCCAGGGCTGGCCCTCTTGCGCCAGGGCCGCGAGGTCGGCGCACACCGCCTCGTCCTTGACCCCCGCAGCTCCTCCGACCTTGACGACTAGCACGCGCTCCTCCTGGGAGACCCCCCGACGAGTGAAGGCCCAAAGATTAACCGACCTCCGCAACCGATCGAAAAGGAGATAGGGACGCTGCGGGATGTTTCTGACCGCATTTGCGACCAACATGTAGGTGTCGCCGGAGGCGACCAGGAGTCAATGCCCAGCCCGAGCCAGCAGAGCGCCAAGCGGACCCTCGGCCCTTACCAGCTCCTCGAGGAGCTGGGGCGGGGCGCCTATGGGATCGTCTATCGCGCCCAGCGCGAGGGGGGCGAGGAGGTCGCGCTCAAGGTGCTGCTGAAGTGCGAGGGCGAGGCGGTCCGGCGCTTCCAGCGCGAGGCGGAGATCACCTCGCGCCTGCAGGAGCCGGGGATCGTGCGGACCCTGGACGTGGGGCAGGACGGGCGCCACCCCTACTTCGCCATGGAGCTCTGCCCTGGCCCGACCCTCAAGGACCGCCTCCGCGAGGGCCCCCTCCGCCCGAGCGCCGCCGCCGAGCTGGTGGGACACCTCGCGCGGGCGGTCGCGGCGGCTCACCAGTGGGCCGTAATCCACCGCGACCTCAAGCCGGGCAACGTGATCCTGGACGCCAAGCGCGGCCCCCGGATCACCGACTTCGGCCTCGCCAAGGACACGGCCCGCGAGCGCCTGACCCATACGGGCGACGTGCTGGGGACGCCGGTCTACATGGCGCCCGAGCAGATCACCGGGCGCCGGATCGACCACCGGATCGACGTCTACGCGCTGGGGGTCCTCCTCTACGAGTGCCTCTGCGGCTCGGTGCCCTACTACGCGCCCGACATTCAGCAGCTGGCGCGCATGATCGAGGCCGGTCGCCCCAAGCCCCTGCGCGAGCAGCGCCCCGAGATCCCGCCGGAGCTGGAGGCGATCTGCCTGCGCGCCATGGCCCGCGACGTCGACGAGCGCTACCCAACCGCCAGCGCGCTGGCCGACGCCCTCGAGGAGCACGCGCCCAAGCACCTCGCCCAGACCTCTCCGGCCAAGCGCACGCTCAGCGAAGACGTGAGCCCCGCCCCGAGGAGCCCGCTGCGAGTCACGCCCCTGACCCTCGTCGCCGCGGGCGCGGCCGCCCTGAGCGCGCTGGGCCTGGTGGCGAGCCTGCTCTACGCCCGCGGGCAGCAGGAGGCGGGTCAGGCCGCGGGCCGGGAGGCCGGCCGCGCGGAGGCGCGCGCCGAGGTCCTGGGGGAGCTGGCAGGCCAGCTCCTGGCCGAGGCCGAGCGGCAGCACCAGCAGAACGTGGACCTGACCACTCAGGAGCGCACGCTGGCGCGGGTCGAGCTGCTCGATCCGAGCCGGGCGCCCGAGGTGGCGCGCCGGCGCGAGCTGGTCCAGCGCGAGCGCGAGCGGCGAGCGCGGGTCGAGGAGCTCCAACAGCGGATCGTCGCGGGCAACCGCGAGGGCAAGAGCGCCGAGCTGGTCCAGCGCGACCTCAACCAGCTCGAGGCCGAGCTGCGCGAGGGTCCGCTCCTGCCCGAGGCCAAGGCCCTCGCCGCCAAGGAGGGCGAGCTGCTCGAGCTGCGCAAGCGCCTGGCGCTCGCGCTGAACGAGCTCAACGCCCTGGACCTGCAGCGCGGGACCTCGACGCTGGTGGCGCTGCTCGAGGAGATCCGCGACCTGCGCGGCAGCGCGGACGCGATCCGGCTCGAGGCCCTCCGCGGGGCGCTGGCCTGGATCGAGCGCGAGCTGCGCCGCTTCCCCGAGGGCTTCGTGCTCCTGGTGTGGAAGGGCTTCGTCCAGCTGCGCATGGGCCAGGTCGAGGAGGCCGTCAAGACCTGGAGCTCGATCCCCGAGTCCCGCGAGGCCAGCCGCTACATCCACGAGCTGCGCGAGCGCGGGCTCGCGACCCGAGAGGAGAGCGACGCCCTGAGCAAGGTCCTGCCTTGGACCCAGTGGCGAGGCCCACGGGGTCGCGGGCCCTGGGATCGCCGCGGGCCCTGGGGCCACGACCACGACGACTGAGCCCCGCGGGCTCACGCCGCCGAGCGCTCACTCGCCCGCGAAGGCTCGCCCCAGCTCGATCTCCCAGCTGCGCGAGCCGAGGGGAGCCCTCGCCGACCTCGCGGTCCGCGTCGTTCTCGTAGACGAGGACCTTCAGCGGGTAGCGCGCCCCCGCGCTGGCGTCCGACGGCGCCTTCACCGTCCACGCCAGGGTGTAGGAGTCATGCGCCCAGGATCGGCAGCGATTCAGCCCGCCCCCCGCCGAGGCCGCGAGCTAACTTGTGCCATGCGCCAAGTCCTGCTCCTCCTGCTCTCGCTCGCCCTCCTGCCGGGCTGCGCCTCCTCGCCCCAGGCCGCGCCGCCCCAGGACCCAGCGCCTCCGAGCGCTGACCTCGTGATCCACGGGGGCACGGTGGTCACCATGGACGTCGAGCGGCGCGTGCTCGAGGGCGGCGCGCTGGTGATCCGCGGCAGTCGAATCGTGGACGTGCTCCCCGCGGGCGCCGAGCTGCCGCGCGCCGCGCGGACCCTCGACGCGCAGGGCCACCTGGTGATCCCCGGCCTGGTCAACACGCACGGCCACTCGCCCATGGTCTTGTTCCGCGGGATCGCCGACGACATGGCGCTCATGGAGTGGCTGAACGACTTCATCTTCCCGGCCGAGGCCCGGACGGTCGACGCCGACTTCGTCTACTGGGGCGCGCTCCTGGCCGCCGCCGAAATGGCCCGCAGCGGCACGACCACCTACTGCGAGATGTACTACTTCGAGGACCAGGTGGCCAAGGCGACCGCCGAGGTCGGCCTGCGCGGGGTCCTCGGCCAGACGATCATTGGCTTCCCCGCGCCCGACTACGAGAGCCCGCAGGCCGCCCTGAAGGGGACCGAGGCCTACCTGCAGCGCTGGCGCGAGCACCCGCTGATCACCCCCTCGGTCGCCCCCCACGCGCTCTACACGACCAAGCTCGAGGTGGTCCGCCAGGCGGCCGAGCTCGCCCGCCGCTACGGGGTGCCCTTCCAGATCCACGCCAACGAGAGCCCCGCCGAGGACGAGGCGGTGCGCGAGCAGTACGGCGCGACCTCGGTCGAGCTCCTGCGCCGCGAGGGCCTGCTCGTGCCGCGGACCCTGATCCACCACGGGATCACGCTGACCCAGGAGGACCGCTCCGCGCTGGCCGAGGCCAAGGCGGGGATCTCGCACAACCCCGAGAGCAACATGAAGGGGGCCTCCGGCCTGGCCGACGTCGCGGCCCTGCGCGCCGCGGGGATCGCGGTCGGCCTCGGCACGGACGGCCCCGCCGGCAACAACAACCTGGACCTCTTCGAGGAGCTCGACACCTGCGCCAAGGTGCACAAGCTCGCGGCCAAGAGCCCGACCGCCATGCCCGCCAAGGAGGTGTTCGCGATGGCGACCCGCGAGGGGGCGCAGGCCCTCGGCCTCGGCGACCAGGTCGGCTCGCTCGAGCCCGGCAAGCTGGCCGACGTGGTCCTGATCGACACGCGCGTCCCCGAGCTGACGCCGCTCTACGACGTCTACAGCCAGCTCGTCTACGCGATCAAGGGCGGCCACGTGCGCCACGTGTTCGTCCACGGCGAGCAGGTCGTGGCCGACCGCGAGCTGACCCGCGTCGACGTGAAGCGGATCCTGGCCGAGGCGCGCCGCCTGCAGCAGAAGGTGCTCGCCAACCTCGAGGCCTTCCGGCGCGAGAAGAAGCAGGGCCGCTAGCGCTAGCCCTGGTGGCTGGGGCGCGAGGGTCTAGGTTGCGAGCCATGGCCCAGGAAGTCCTCCGCGTCCGCCTCGCCGACCACCCTCAGCTCGCCCGCCCCGGCGGCGCGGTCGCGCTGAAGGGGCCGGGCGTCGTGCTGGTGCGCGGCAAGAACAAGGGGACCCTGCGCGCCTTCTCCAACGTGTGCCCCCACAAGCCCAAGAAGGGGCGCGTGAAGGTCTACGGAGAGGACTGCCAGCTCCGCTGCCCCGTCCACGACTGGACCTGGGGGAGGAAGGGCCAGCCCAAGGGCAAGCAGGCCAAGAAGCCGCTGCGCGAGCTGAGGCTCGTCGAGCGCGGAGGGGAAGCGCTGATCGAGCTCGGGTGAGGCGGACGACCGAGTCCGACGACCGAGTCCGACGACCGAGTCCGACGACCGAGCCCGACGACCGAGCCCGACGACCGAGCCCGACGACCGAGTCCGACGACCGAGTCCGACGACCGAGCCCGACGGCCGAGTCCGACGTCCGAGGCCGCTACTCGGTCTTCTCGGCTTCTTCCTCGCCGGTCTTCTCGGCTTCCTCGCCGGTCTTCTCGGCTTCCTCGCCGGTCTTCTCGGCTACCTCGCCGGTCTTGGCGGCGGTCTTGCCGCTGCCCTTCATGATCTTGCCGGCGTCCTTCAACTCGGTGGGGATCCGCGGCTTCTTGGCGTGCTTGAAGATCAGCCCGACGCCGGGGAGCTTGCGCAGGTGTCGCTGGAAGCTGGGGGGAACGGCCTGCTGGATCTTGTCGCGCAGCATGAATGCCAGGATTCCGATGACGCACATCGCCATCATCGACATGATGGCGCTGCTGATCATGCAGCGGAGCTTGGTGTTGGGCGGCTTGGGCGGCTTGGGTGGCTTGGGCGGCTCGGGCGCGGCCGCCTCGGGAGCTGCCGCCTGAGGGGCAGGGGCTGGGGCGGCTGGAGCCGGGGCGCTCGGGGCGGGCGCAGCCTGGGGCGCCGCGGGGGCCGGCGCCTGGGGCGCCGGCGCGGCTGCGGCTGGAGCGGCTGCGGCCGGAGCCATAC
>CALDQK010000533.1 GCA_937911525.1 uncultured bacterium | reverse complement strand
GGCACGGCCGAGATCCTGGTCGTTGCCTACATGGAGCCAGAGGTCGTGATCGAGTCGTATGAGTTCGACGACCCCGACTTCGCCGCGCGCCCCGGGCGCTGGGCGCTCGCGGTCCCAGGGATCTGCTTCGCCGCTGACCTCGCGACCTGGCACCTGGCCTTCGAGCTGACCACCGCCGCCAACGCGACCGTGCTGGCCAACCTGGCCGTCCTGATCGTGGCCCTCGCCGGCTACCTCTTCCTCGGCGAGCGCTTCGACTGGCGCCTCCCCGCCGGCGCGCTCCTGGGCCTGGTCGGGGTCACCTCGCTGATCCGCCTCTCCCTCGCGGCCGAGACCGTCGGCCCCGACCAGTGGAAGGGCGACCTGATCAGCCTCGCGACCGCGGCCTCCTACGCGGGCTATATCTTGAGCGTCAAGTGGCTCCGCCGCGGCTACGGGGCGCTGCCGATCCTGGTCGCCTCCAGCGCCGTCGGCGGCGCGCTGTGCTTCGTGCTCGCCCTGGCCCACGGCGAAGCCCTCGTCCCCGCGCAGTCGGTCGGCTGGCTCTACCTGCTCGGCCTGGGCCTGCTCACCCACTGCGTCGGGCAGGGCCTGGTCGCCGTGTCGCTCAAGCGCCTCCCCGCCAGCCTGGTCTCGGTGCTCCTCCTGACCCAGCCCGTCCACGTCGCCTGGCTGGGCGCCCTGCTCCTCAGCGAGCCCCTCAGCCTGGCCCAGGCCGGCAGCATGGGGCTGGTGCTGCTCGCCGTCGGGCTGGCGATCTACGGGAGGCGGGCGGCGAGCTCGAGCTAGCTGCCTAGAGGGACTTCATATAGCGCGCGCAGTCGAGGTTGTTGCACACCTCGGCCTTCTCGGCGCACACCTCGTGATAGGGCGTGCGGCACCCGCGACAGCGCGTCAGCTCGTCGACGTCCTGGAAGCGACCTGCGCAGTGGTGGCAGCGCCGCCCGCCGGCCACGAGCTCTTCGCGCCAGCTGCCCTCGTCGCGCGACGGGCGCGAACCCGCGCCCGAGCCGATCCGGATCATGCCCGCCAGGAAGGCCAGCGCGAGCGCGCCGAGGACTCGCACGTCCTGGCTGGGCGGCTTGATCTCCTCCCGAACCCGGGTCGGGGCAGGGGTGGGAGCGGCCTCCGGCTGGGGAGGAGAGGACGCGCCCACGTCCCAGGGGCGCTCGCTCTCCTTCAGGGCCGCCATGACGCGCTCGCGGAAGCCCTCTCGCTCGACGTAGTCGGTGTGCCGCACGTAGCCGTGGGCGTCGATCACGAGCGTGGTGAAGGTGCCGATCCCCAGCGGCCTGACCAGCGCGCTGCCCGGGTCGAACACGAGCTGCTCCCCGACGCCGTAGCGCTCGGCCCAGGCCGGGTCGGCTCGGCCGTAGGCCACGTTCACGACGGGCTTGGGCCAGTCCTCCCCGTTGAGGGCCAGGTGCTGCGCCGCCCGGAAGCGCGGCATGCAGTCCGCGCAGCCTTGCAGCCACACGTTGACGACGAGCGGGTGGTCCTGGGGCAGCGCCAGCTCGCCGCCCGGGCCGCGCAGGGTCACGGGGCCGACGTGCCGCGGCTCGCCGGCCCGGCGCGCGCCCCGCTGGCTCCGCTGGCGACGCAGACGGTCCGCCTTGGAGTCGGGCAGGAAGCGCTCAGCGCCGTAGTGGAGCACCAGGCCGAGGGCGAGGGTCAGGGGCAGGAGCCAGGCGAAGCGCACCATGCCGGGAGCCTACTCGCTCGCGAGGCGCGCGGCGGGGAGTCGCCAGCAGACGTCCTCGAGCCCCGTGACGAACTCGGCGCCGAAGGCCAAGCTGGGCGTCTGGGCACCCGCCGGCGCGTCGCCGGCGCGGACGCGCTCCAGGCAGGCCAGGGCCGAGTCGGCCGTGAAGCGATAGGCCTCGGGCGTGGTGACGCTCCCCTCGAGCGCCACTCCCCAGCGATCCTCCACGCGGCCCCACACGTGGGTCTGGGCGCGCTCGCGCGTCGACTCGCTCGGCCCCGAGACGTTGCGCTCGATCCAGCGGTTCAGGCGCCGCTGCACCGGCCCGAGGCTCAAGATCGGCGCCGCCAGGTTGGCCAAGCGGGTGCCCGCGATCGCGAGCGCCGGCTGGGCCATGTAGGTCGTGATCTCCTCGATCCCCGTCGAGCGGTAGGCCGTGCTGAGGTCGCCCCAGGGGATCGCGACGCAGCGCCGCCGTCCGGGCGGGAAGGCGACGACGCGCGTGGCGTGGCCGAAGGAGACCCGCTCCAGGCGCCCGCGCCGGCGCACGCGGCCGCCCTGGCTCACCCCCTCGAGCATGGACTTGGCGGTGCCCTGGCTGGTCTCCTGCGACTCGCTGTAGATCGCGAGCTCGAGCCGGCAGGCCTCGGGGAGCCGACTCGCCAGCGCGGCTGCCAGGCAGTCGCTCGGGACCACGTCGAAGCCGACGCCGGGGAGCAGGGTCACCCCCGCCTGGCGAGCCTCCTCGTCACGCGCGAACACGGCCTCGAACACGTCGACCTCGCCCGTCACGTCGAGGTAGTGCGCGCCGCGGGCGAGGCAGGCCCGCACCATGGGGGCGCTGGTCTGGGAGAAGGGGCCGGCGACGTGCAACACGGCGTCGACGCCCTCGAGGTGGTCCGCCCTTCGATCGGGGGTGCCGCCGAGGGGAAAGGCGCGCCACTCGAGCCCCAGCTCCTCCGCCAGGGCGCGCAGGGGGGCCTCGCGGCGCCCCGCCAGGATCGGCGGCTCGTCGCCCTTGTCGAGCGCGCGCCGCGCGATCAGCTCGCCCGTGTAGCCGTAGGCGCCGTAGAGCAGCCAAGCCACGGCGCTACTCGCCCGCCTGGCTGAGGCCCCAGTCGATCAGCCCCAGCAGGCCCTCGTTCATGAGCGCCAGCTCCTGCTTGCGCAGCGGGTGCTGGCCCAGGAGCAGCGCCTGGACGTAGAGCAGCTCTACGCTGCGGCGCACCAGCAGCTCGTCGCGCTGCTGCGCCAGGCGCAGCACGAGGGGGTTGTCGTAGTTGAAGCACAGCTCCGCTGGGGCCACGGGCTCGCTCGCCAGGGCGTCCAGGATCCCGCCCCAGGCGCCCTCCTGCACCTCGTCGCGGGTGCGCTCGAGGCTGCGCCGGAAGGGCGCGTCGCGGTCGGTCGTGTAGAGCGTCGGCAGCTCGCTCGGCTGGAAGCGGCGCAGCTCCGCCCGGCAGCCGAAGCGGGAGAGGACCTCGTCCGCCAGGGCGCGGAACCCGGCGACGCTCTGCTCCTCTTGCTCGGTGAGGGGGGTGAAGCCGCGGCTCAGGTCCTGGGGGTCCACCTCGACCACGTCGAAGTCGGGGTGGCGCGCGGCGTAGCGGTCGAGGATCTCGGCGTCGTAGACGTAGCCGCCGTTGACCACGCACACGCCCTGCGCCGAGGCCACGGAGCGGATCTGACGGAAGGCCTCGACCTGGGTCACGAAGCGCACGTTGCCGAAGAGCTCGCGCACCTCGGCCAGGGTCAGCCGCCCCATCGAGGTCTCGTAGGGCAGGTGCTCGACGAAGAGCTCGAAGAGCTCGTCGTCCTGCAGGGCCAGGGCCTTGATCGTGAGCGCGTGCAGGGAGAGGAAGCCGCGCCAGCGCTGGGGGTCGTTCCGCGCCAGGCCGACCAGGTAGCCTCGCAGGAGCTCGGCCAGCGCCTCGCGGGTCCGCTCCAGCTCCTCGTCCTCGTAGAGGGACTCGCGGCTGGCGGTGGGGCGCAGGCGCGCGCTGTCGACGATGCACTTGACGAAGAAGGCCCACTTGGGGAGCAGGTTCTCGGCGCTCTCCGAGACGAGCATTCCCTTGAGGTAGACCCGGTGCGTGCCCTGAGTCGCGAGGGTCGGCCGGTAGGGCAGCACGTAGGCCACCCCGTCGAAGCCGGCGCCCTCGAGCGGGATCGCGTCCCAGAAGGTGCCCTCGAAGAGGTCCTGCCCGAAGCCGAGCAGGGCCGCCCGCCGGGCGTCGGGGTCGCTGGGCAGCTTGGCGTCGCGCCAGGGCGGCGGGGCGGGGT
>CALDQK010000532.1 GCA_937911525.1 uncultured bacterium | reverse complement strand
GCCTCCTCGGCCTCCTCCTGCTCCAGCCAGCGCGCCAGGCGGCGCAGGCCTTCCTGGCGATCCGCGCGCAGCTCGCGGAAGAGCTCGCGCTCGGACTCGGTGGCCTCGATCTGATCGAGGTCGGCCCAGCAGGTGTCCTCGGCCAGGGGGCGCTCGAAGCCAGGCAGCGCCAGGCCGAGGTATTCGGCGTCGAAGCGGGCCCGCAGCTGCGCGGCCTCCATGTAGACCGGGCGGCGCATGCGCTCGATCTTGCGCTCGGCCACGTCGAAGCCCGCCTCGAAGCCGGCGGCCTCCATGTATTCGTGCGGGTCGAGCAGCTGGCTCGCGACCCGGGTGAAGGCGCGCAGACCCAGCCACGCCAGGCCGATCGACCAGAACAGGAGCCGGAAGGGGAACACCAGGATCTGGCCCTGGGCCAGGTAGCGGTGGTAGGCCGAGTAGGGGTTGAAGCTGCGCAGCGCGAGGGGCAGCCGGCTGGCCGGGTAGGTGCCAAAGAGGTTGCGCATCAGCAGGCGGCGGTCCTCCTGCAGGCGGGCCAGGACGCGCTCTCCGTAGAGCTCGAGGATGGCCTGGTCGCGGGTCTGGTTGGTCGAGAGGAAGTTCAGCGCGGTGAACTCCGTGCTCGGGTAGCCGCGCACCGTGTCCCCCGCCGGCGCCTGGCGCGCTGGGTCGCGCTGATCCGAGGCCAGCCAGGCCTCCGAGGCCTGACGCGTGGCGGCGCTCACGAAGGGCATCTCGTCGAGCGGGATCGCGTAGCGGTTGTATTCCAGGATCAGCTTGGCCGTTCGTTGGGCCGCCGAGAGGGTCAGGAGGTGGAACCACAGGTAGGGGCCGAAGAGCCCGCCGCTCTGCAGGTCGAGCCGCTTGAGCTGCTTGCGCTCCCGGGCGGGGAGCTCGAGCCGCTCCTCGATGATCTGGCGGACCGTGAGGTTTCCCAGCAGCTGGTTGGTGGTCTTGACGTCGGTCTGGTGCAGGAGCGCGCCGTCGAAGTAGTCCCGCAGCAGGTTCAGGACCTGGTGCTCGAGCAGCCAGCGCTGACCGCGCTCCGGGGCCTCCGCGCCCTCGCCGCCGCTGATCGCGAGCTCCGCGGGGGAGGCCACCCCGCCCGACTGGAGGGCCACCTCCAGCCGCGTGAGCGCCTCCTCGGGGTCGCGTCCGAGCTCGCCCTCGCCGCCCTCCCCGATCAGCCGCTCCTCCGGCGCGATCACGCGCTGGTAGATCGCGGCCACGTCGGGGCGCAGGCGCTCGAGCCGCCCGACCTTGAGCAGCGACAGGAACTGGGCTTCGGCGGTCCGCTTGTAGAAGTCGCTGGCCTCGCCCGAGATCCGCCGCAGCCACTGCCCCAGGACCAGGAACACCAGGCAGGCGCTGCCCATGATCACCAGCGGGAGACCCACGATCCGCTCCAGCGGCACGCTCAGGCGCTGCAGCCAGGGCAGGTCGAAGAGGGTCACGGTCCAGTTGAGCAGCAGGAGCAGGCCGCCGAAGGTGATCAGGCGCTTGGCGGGCTGCGTGGTCGCGCGCACCAGGCCCAGCCCGACCATTCCCACCAGCTGGGTCGCGGTCACCGTCCCGCACAGGTCTGCGGCCCAGCGGTAGAGGTTGAGCAGGCGCTGCAGGCCGGCCCCCAGCAGGCGCCCGACTTCGGCCACCGCCTCGTAGGGGTCAGCGGTGCGGGCCCCTACCCGAGCGATCGCCGCCAGGAGAGGCAGCCTGCGGATGCCGGGCGCCTGGAAGAGCCGGATCGCGCGCGCGAAGCGCAGGACCGACTCGTGGCCGAGGGCCAGCTCCACGTCGGTCCCCGTGAGCTGGGTCAGGTGATCGAGCACGCGCTCGAGGCGAATCTCGCGCGCCGCAGCGGGAGCCCGGTTGGAGCCGCGAGGCGCGAAGCCCGCGTCGCGCGGCGCGGCCAGGCGGGCGTCCAGGTCCTCGAGGCGCCCCAAGGCCAGGGCGCGCCGCTGCGCGGGCTCCAGCCCCGCCAGCACCTGCTGCTCGACCTCTCGACTGCGCGCGTGGGCGCGGGCCAGGCGCTCCCCCAGCTCGCTCGCCCGGCGGCCCTCGGGCGGCGCGAAGGCGACCACGTTGCGGTTGAGCAGGCCTGCGTGGCTGCGGACGGCCCGGTCGACGCCCTGGACCAGGAACCCGATCACGCGAGTCATGCGCACCAGGGGGCGCGCGACCCGCACGTAGCGCATCAAGTGCGGCAGGCGCCCCAGGCGCATCAGCCGCCCGCCGCGGACGATGTCGAGGGCCTGCAGCTGCGTGACCAGGAACCCGAAGGGGATCGAAGGGAGGAGGTCGGTCAGGAAGTGGGCGCGCAGATAGAGCCAGCGCTCGCTCGCGAGGGTGAGGCGGAGCCCGAACTCGAGCAGGAACACGAGGCAGATCACCGCGTCGACCCGGTCCAGGGTGCGCAGGGTCCTGGGGGTCGGGTCCCCCAGCAGCTCGTAGAGCAGCTGGGCGATCACGACCACGATCAGGATCAGGACCGTGTTCTCCAGCAGCGCGACCTGGCCGCGCCCCAGCAGCCGCTCCATGCGCTCGGCGAGCCGCTTCTCCTGGATCTCGCGGCGCAGGCGATGGTCGAGGGCGGAGAGCTCGTAGAGGCCGAGGGGGTCGCGGCGGGGACGGATCAGCGGCCCTGGCCAGCGCACGAGGCCGGCGCTGAGGTGCCGGAGCTGAGCGATCTCCTCGCGGGCCAGGCGGAGGCGCAGGATCGCCTGGCTGAGGGGCAGGTCGTCGATCACGCTCAGGACGTCCTGGCTGTGATCCAGGAGCTCGCGGGCCCAGCGCGCGATCCAGCCCTCCCGTGCGGAGGCGGGGGCCTCCCGGATCAGGGCGCCCAGCCGCTCGCTCAGGCGCTCGGCCGAGCTGGCGAGCAGGGCCCCGCTCTCCGCGTTCAGGATCCCCTCTCCGCGCGCGGCCATGCGCTCGAGGACCTCGACCCGCGCGCCGTCCACGTCGCGCAGCCGCGCCCAGAGGCTGGCGGCCTGCTCGCTCGTGGACCCCTCGGTGACCAGGGGTCCGCTGACCTGCTGCGTGCGCTCGATCAGGGCCCGGTCGTAGGTGTCGCCGAGGCGCCGGGCGAGCTCCTCGTCTCGCTCCAGCTCGGGCAGCCGGCGCCGCAGCGAGAGCAGCTCCGCGAAGAGCACCTCGAGCGGCACCAGCGAGGAGGCGCCCGGCTGGAGGCGCTTGAGCACCGTCTCCAGCCACATGCAGCGCTCGACCAGCCAGCCCAGCTCGGCCGCCATGGCGCGGGGATCGCCCGTCGTGTCGCTGGCGAGCTCCAAGGAGCGGGCGTCGACCTCGCCCAGGTCCTGGGTGGCCAGGCGCTCGAGCTCGCGCACCTCCTCGGGGGCGAGCTCTTGCTCGATCAGGCGCTGGCGGAGCCGCTCCCGCGCCTCGAGCAGCCCGGCGCGCGCGCCGTCGAGCTGCTCCTCTCCCCGCAGCGCCGCGAGGCGCAGGGCGAGGATCGCCCGGTCCGCCTCCGCGGCGGCGGACCAGGGCTCGCTCAGGCCAGCCCCGGCCGACGCCAGCAGCGCGTCGGCTCGCGCCTGCGCTGCTCGCGCCATCTCGCTAGCGGGGGTCTCCCCCTCCACGGGGCCTCCGGAAGGCTGCGGGGGGAACCAAGCTCGCCTGGCTCCCCCCGTGGCCGTTCACCGACGAAGGTCGGTTAGTAGTCGAAGTCGGACTCCTTGAGCGCCTCGGGCGGGACGCGCACCAGGCGGAACTCGACGCGCATGTTCTTCTCCATCTCCGCGCGGCTGTGCGGCATGGGCATCTTCGGCTCACGCGCGCCGACGCCGACGGGCTGGAACTGGCTGTCGTCGAAGGTCATGTTGTGCATCCGGGCGTACTCCATCAGCGCCTTCTTGACGTTGGCCGCGCGGCGCTGCGAGAGCTTGATCAGGCCGTTGTAGGTCGCCAGCGGACGATCGCCGAAGGTCTTGGCCTTGATCTGCTTGATCACCTCCTGGGTGTTGGCCAGGTCGAAGGGCTTGCCGCCGAGGCTGTACTTGTAGTTCCCGCGGCTGCCGGTCCGCTTGAGCTTGCCGCTCTTGAGGCCGCCCTCGACCACCTGACGGAGCATCAGGGTCGGGTCGGCGTGCCCGCCGATCGCCATCACGGCGCTGCCGAAGAGCTGGGCGCTCTCGAGGGCGCGCTGGAACTGCTCGGCGTACTTGGCGTGGGGGAACTCGTCCTGGTTGGGCTGGAAGTTGATCTGGAAGCTGAAGATCTCCTTCTTGCCCTCCTTCTCCATCTTGACGGGGTCATCCGGGAAGAGGTCCTCGGGGCTCATCTCGACGAACTTGTCGGCCTTCTTCTCGGTGACCTTGGCCTGCAGGCCGCCGGTCGTCTTGAGGTGGGCGAAGTCCAGGTGGGCGTTCTCGATGGTGCCGTGGTCCTTGGCGAAGCCGACGGTGCACATGTTGTCGATGGCCTTGATGCTCTTGGGACCAAAGTTGGTCACCGAGGCGTCGCCCTCGTTGAAGAACTTCTGGTTGCCGGGCAGACCGACGAAGCGGGCGTCGCTGACCAGGCCGTGCGCGTCCGCCTCGAGGGTCGGCAGCACCTCCTTGCCGAGGATGTCCTGAGCCATCTTGAGCACGGTCATGTAGGGCTTGTCGCCCTTGGCCTCCCACGACTTCTTGGCGGCGAGGAGCTCCTCGGTGCCCTTGAGGTAGCCCGCGGCGAACTTCTTCACCAGCTCGGGGTTCTTCTTGTAGTAGTCACGACGGACGCAGTAGACGTCGGCGATCGAGCGGCTCAGCTCCGAGGTCGAGACGAGCACGTGCGCGCCGCGGACGCTGTTCTCCGCGCCGCTGCCCGTCTCGTTCAGGCCGCCGCAGAGGGTCACCATGTCGGGGGTGATCACCAGGCAGGCGTCGATCCGCTCGTCGCTCTTGAAGCGCGCCGCCGCGCCCTTGGGGCCGGTCAGGTCGTCGCACCACACCAGGTGGATGTCCTTGTAGGTCAGCTTGGCCGTGGCCAGGATGTCGTTCAGCAGGCCGACGTGGGGGCCGCCCTTCTGCAGCGCGATCGTCTTGCCCTTGAGGTCGGCCGCGGTCACGAGGTTCTCGCGCGAGACCATGTGGTCGCCGCCCGACCAGGTCAGCTGCAGGAAGCAGACCGGAGTCGTGTCCGGGTTCTCGCACAGCTTCTCGGCCGCGAGCGCCATCATGCGCAGGGTGCCGCGCAGGAAGGGGGTCTCACCCTTCAGGTAGCGCTGGCACTGCTCGATGAAGTTGTCGCCGTTGCGCAGCTGGAGCTTGAGCCCCATCTTGCCGTAGATCGAGTCGCCGGTCGTGGTCTTGCCGCCGTTGGCGTGGAAGGTGGCTACGTCGCCACCCCAGGTGATGAACGGGACCTCGACGGGGCCGTCCTTGACGGGCCCGACCTCGACCGAGCCGATCTCCTTCTTGAACAGGTCCTGCGCGGCGGCGTTTCCGCCGACGCTGACCAAGCCAGCGCAGAGCGCCAGCGCGAGTCCGAGTCGCTTAGCTTTCATGCTTCCTCCTTGAATGGGAGGCGCACTGCAACACACTTCCCGCGCGTCTTCAAGCAGACCAAGTGGCTGTAAATAGCCTGGGCTTTTGGAACCTTGTCGTGCCCTCGTGTTCATGTAGCCTCCTCTCCTGCTCGCGTCTCGAGAGGGCCGCGGCGCACCGGAGCACGAACGAAGGAATGGAGTAGCCATGAGCGACGACACGAAGAAGGGCGGAGGCAAGCTCCTTGCAATCGTCACGCTGATCCTGGGGCTCGCCGCCGGAGGCGCCGGCGGCTACCTGGTCAAGGGCAGCAACGTCGAGAAGGGCGTCAAGCAGGCCGCCGAGCGCGGCGACCTCAACCTGGCCAACCTCAAGGCCAAGTGGCAAGAGGGCGGCTGGGACGCGGTCAAGTCCTCCTTCGAGGCCCAGCCCGAGCTGGGCAGCAAGATCCTGCTCCTCGAGCTGACCAGGAAGGACGAGCAGGTGCTCTCGACGGTCCGTCGCCGCGCCGCGAGCGGCCTCAGCGCCGGTGAGGCGCGCTTCCTGCTCCAGCACCTGCCGACCGAAGCCGCCGCGCCCAAGCAGGACGAGGCCAAGAAGACCGAGGGGGAGTAGCCCGTGCAGATTCGACTGGGAAGCAGCGCCTGTTTGCTCGCAGCGGCGGCCATCGCCCTCTGCGCCGCTGGCTGCCCGAGCGGCGGCGAGCAGGGCGCGGCCAAGAGCGGCGAGGGGGGCGGAGACGCTCCCCCTAGCTTCAGCCTGGCCTGGAGCGAGTATCCCTCCTGGAGCGCCTTCGGCGTGGCCAGCGAGCTGGGGATCATCAACGGCGCGAAGGGCGAGCTCGGCGAAGTCGAGAAGCGCTGGAACGTTGACATCGTGCTCAACGAGGCGGACTACGACGCCTGCCTCCAGCAGTACTCCTCGGCCTCCGTCGACGCGGTGTGCATCACCAACATTGACATCCTGAGCCCTGGCGCCGGCCGTCCCGGCGTCGGGATCCTCCCGACCAGCACCTCAATCGGCGGCGACGCCTGCATCGTGACGGGCATCGCGGACCTGGCCGGCCTCAAGGGTCAGAAGGTGCGTGGCCTCGAGAAGTCCGTCTCCGAGTACGTGTTCAACCGCTGCGTCGAGCTGGGCGGCATGAAGCCGAGCGACTTCGAGTTCAGCAACATGGACCCGGGCGCCGCCGCGGTCGCCATGCAGCAGGCCCAGGAGGGCGTGAACGCGATCGTGGTCTGGAACCCCTTCAAGATGGACACCCTCGAGAAGCGCCCCGGCGAGGCGAAGGTCCTCTTCGACTCCTCCCAGATCCCCGAGGAGGTCATCGACATGGTGGTCGTCGCGCGCTCGTCGCTCGAGAAGGAGGGCGGCGACCGCTTCGCGTCCGCCGTCGCCGACGCCTTCTACACGCTCAACGCGCGCCTCGCCGACGACAAGACCCGGGACAAGACCCTGGTCGCCCTGGGCGAGAAGTTCTCCGACCTCAAGCTCGAGGCGATGAAGAAGGTCGTCGTCGACACGGTGTTCTACAAGAACGCCGACGAGGCCCTCGACCTCTTCAAGAGCGACCGCCTCAAGGAGAAGATGAAGCCCGTCGAGAAGTTCGTGGTCGACATGGAGCTCGTGAACGGGCCGCCCAAGGTCGCCTACGGGAAGGCCGCGGACAACAAGGACGCGCACCTGGTGTTCGACACCAGCTACGTGGAAGCGGTCAAGGCCAAGGAGGGCGCGTCCACCGGCCCGACCGAGGGCCACCCTTCGGTCCGCAAGAAGTAGACACCAGGCAGCAGGTCCAGCGACATGATCAACACCCCGATCAAGCCGTTCACGCGGCTCGCGCTGGGCCTGCTCTCGGTCGTCCTGATGCTGGGCTTCTACGGCTGGGAGGTGCACCAGCAGAAGCTCAAGAACCCCCGCGACACCTCGATGCCCAACTTGACTCAGCTCAGGGAGGGCGTGCACGACATCGTCAAGCTCAACGAGCGGACGGGGGAGCGCTGGCTGGTCGAGGACGCCAAGGCCAGCCTGACGCGGCTCAGCCTCGGCTTCCTGGTCGGGCTGGCGGGCGCGATCGTGATCGGCTTCGCGATGGGCGTGTGGGCGCCGGCGGAGGCCTTCCTGCTCCCGCCGATCACGCTGACCAACAAGCTCAATCCGATCGCGATGTTGGCCGTGTTCTTCGTGCTCTTCGGGATCGAGACCAAGATGTTCGTCGCGATCATCGCCTTCGTGGTGATGCCCTCGCTCGCGATCACGATCCACCTCGCGGCCAAGAGCGACGTCCCCGAGGAGCTGATCCACAAGGCCTACACCCTGGGCGCCAGCCACGCCGAGGTGATCTGGGACGTCGTGTTCAAGCAGGTCCAGCCCAAGCTGATCGAGGGGATCCGCCTCCAGCTCGGGCCCGCCCTCGTGATCCTCGTCGCGGCGGAGCTGTGGGTCGCCGACGTCGGCTTCGGCTACCGGATCCGCCTCCAGAGCAAGCTGGCCCACATGAACGTGGTCTTCGTCTACGTGACCTTGCTCGCGGTCATGGGCTACCTCGCTGACCTCGGCCTGCGCAAGCTGCTCGAGTGGCGCTACCCCTACTACACCCGCGCCGAGGAGGAGGAGGCCTTCGGCCCCTGGGCGACCTTCAAGGCGCTGCTCGGCAACGAGGAGCCCGACAGCGACCAGCCCCCGGTCAAGCCGGTCCGCGCCGGGGAGGCGGCGTGAGCACCCCCGAGGCCGAGCACCACGCCGACGGCAACGAGCCCCCGCCCGACGCCGACATCGTCCTGCGCTGCCGCGGCGTGAGCCACTGGTTCGGCAGCCACCCGATCCTGCACGACGTCGACCTCGACGTCGCCCGCGGCCACGTCGTCAGCGTCGTGGGCCCCAGCGGCTGCGGGAAGTCGACCCTGCTCCGCTCGATCATCGGCACCCACCCGCCCAAGCGCGGCGAGATCCTCGTCAACGGGAAGGCGGTCCAGGGCCCCGGGCGCGACCGAGGGATCGTCTACCAGCACTACTCGCTCTTCCCCTTCCTGAGCGCCCTGGACAACGTGGCCATCGGCCTGCGCCTCGACCAGACGAACCTGATCGAGCGGGTCCTGCATCCGCTCCGCTGGCGGCGCAAGAACGCCGAGTTCCGCGAGCAGGCCGCCGCGATGCTCGATCGCCTCGGGCTCGGCCACGCCAAGGATCGCTTCCCGCACCAGCTCTCGGGCGGCATGAAGCAGCGCGTGGCCATGGGCCAGGCCCTGATCATGAAGCCCGACGTGCTCCTCCTCGACGAGCCCTTCGGCGCCCTCGACGAAGCGATGCGCGAGAACCTCCAGGACCTGCTCGTGGACCTGTTCCACAAGAACGAGCAGGCGCGCGATCGCGGCGAGGTGCCGCCCTACACGATCATGATCGTGACCCACGAGCTCAACGAGGCGCTCTACGTGAGCAACCGCGTGATCGGGCTGAGCCAGTCCTGGCGCTATGAGGACGACGGCTTCGACCGCGTCCCGGGCGCCACCGTCGTCTACGACGCCGCAGCTCCCATCAGCAGGCCCGATCAGCCCCGCGACTACGTCCAGTGGCTCGACCAGAAGAACGAGATCCGCCAGGTCGGGTTCGAGCCGGAAGAGCGACACTCCCGCCAGGACTACCGGCGCTTCTGGCGCGAGCTCCGTGAGGAGCACGCGCTCGCCGAAGGCGACGCCGAGGGCTAGAGCTCGATCCCCAGGCTCGCGAGGATCTTGGTGAAGCGCTCCCGCTCGTGCTCGTCGAGCTGACCGTCGGCGGTGACGACGTCGATCAGCCCCTCGAGGAGCGCCTCGCGCTCGGCGTCACCTTCGCCGAGGGGGGGGTGCTCGCCCGAGCTGACCTCTTCCTCGAGCTTGGCCGCCTCCTCGCTCAACCCGAGTCGGTCGGCGTAGCGGCTGAGGACGGCGCGCTCGCTCGCTTCGGCCCCGCCGCCCGGCTGGCGCGCGATGTGGACCAGGGCGCAGAAGATCCGCCGGCGGGCCTCGATCGGGAGCGCGTTCAGGTCCTTCACGACTGCGCCTCCTTGGCGGCTTCCATTTGGGCGAGCCGAGCGGGCTCGATCTGGTGGAGCATCACGGTGTTCCCGCTGGGGTCGATCGCGAAGGCCATCTTGCAGACCTTGTTGTCCATGATCTCCCCGCGGAACTCGACGCCTTCGCTCTTGAGCCGCGCCACCTCAGCCTCGATGTCGTCCGTCTCGAGCGCCAGAGTCGGCGGCGTGCCCTCCGGCGAGAAGGTCTCGATCGCGATCGTCTTGCCCTCGGGCGTGTCGAACTCGATCCACTTGTCTTCGTGGTTCATTGCCAGCTTCAGCCCCAAGAGCTCGCCGTAGAAGCGCTTGTCCTGCTCGACGTCCTTGGAGCGGTGACTGAAGAATGCGACCTTCTTGATCACGAGGCACCTCCTGCGGGGGCGATCCTAAGGGAATCGGGAGGACGGGCCGGGGCGAGTCGCGCAGGAACCTCTCCGCTCGTGCGAGCCTGTCCGAGCGCATTCCTGGTCGCCGCAGGCGACGCGGCCCGCGCAGCGGGCCACCGGAAGCCAGCGGCCTCGGGCCCCGTGGGGTCCGAGGCCGCAGTGGTCGTCTTCATCCGTCGCCCGGGAGCGCTTAGGGGTTGCGAATCGTGCCCAGGCGGATCGTGATCCCGCCGACCGTGACGCTCAGCGGGTCGCGCTCGAGCCACTCCAGCGCGCTGCGCGAGAGCTGTCCCTTCACGCCCTGGCTGCTCTCCACGAGCAGCCGGGTCCCGATCCCGGGCGCGCTGATGTGGATCTTCTCGCCGCGCGACACGTAGCCCACGACCTGACCGGCCCGGGTCAGCTGCGCGTTCTGGCGGACCTCGGCCTGGACTCCGGTCACGACCAGCCGCTGCGGCTGCGGGTAGCGCCAGCCACGGACCTCGAGCCAGCCGCCCTGGAACTCCTTGGTCTCGAGCAGCGGCACCAATCCGCCCTCGGGCTGACTCTGGCGCCCCTGGTCGTCGACGAAGCGCAGGCCCGCGGCGGTCGGACGGACCTGGCCGCGGGCGGAGTAGGCGAGCGGCGAAGCGATGCTGGTGACTTCGACCCGGCTGCTGCTGAGCGTCCCCTCCAGCTCGACCTCCCGCCCCGCGAGCCCCGCCAGGGTCGCGGCCACGGCGGGAGGACGCACGTGGCGCAGCTTGCCCGCGACCTCAACGCGGACGATTCGAATCCCGAGGCTGCTGTCGACCTGGACCCGGCCCTTGATTCGGTTGTAGCTGGCGGTGCTGATCACGTTGGTGCGGAAGCGGACCCCACCCAGGCCGGTCGCCCGGACCTTGATGATCTGGAAGGGGCGGACCTGAAGGGCGGCTCCAGGGGAGCTGGGGTCGGGCACCGTCAGCCGAACCGTCGCGCTGAGGCCACCCAACACGCCGCTGCCTCGCTGGCTGACGGACTCGAAGTGAACGCCGTAGTCAGCGCGGGGCTTGGTGTCGAGCACCGCCACCAGCAGCTGCTCGCGGAAGAAGTCGATCGGGTTGCTGAAGGAGGAGCCCGTCAGGCCGAGGTCGCGCAGGCCTTGAGGGGTGCGCACGGCGTAGTAGCCGCTGGGGAGGGACGCCGGCGCCTGGTCGCCCGATGCCCACACGCTGAAGGCCAGGCCCTGCGGCTGGACCACCGGGGCGGTCGGGTTGGTCGGAACGCTCGACAGCATCGTGAAGGCCACGGGCAGGTTCGCGTGCCGCGCCGAGAGCTTGACGAGGTGATAGGGCTTGCTCTGAACGCCACCCCCGGCCGCGACCCCTCGCTGCGCGAGCTCGATCTCCAGCCGGCGTCCCCCGCCCGGGCGAGCCCCGAGCGAGACCTTCGCGATCGAGATGTCGAACACGGCCCCGCTGGGGTTGTCCTGGATCACCCCCAGCAGGACCTCCCGGCTGAAGTCGACGGCGTTCAGCGGGACGATCTCGGCGAAGGCGCTGTCCTGGAGCTCGCCGGCGTTCTTGATCACCGCGCGAGCCGGGGCGGCGTTGGCCGCCAGCTGGCCCTGAGAGACGGACTCGAAGGGGACGTCCTGAGCGAGCGCGGGGGCGCTCAAGCACAGCAGCGCGCAGGCTGCGGGAACGAGGGAACGGTGCACGGTGGCTCCTTTTCCCTGCTCTAGTGCACACCCAGTGCCGAACCAGCCGGTGTCGAGCGGAATCCTCTCGCTCCTCCACAGCCCGTCCAGAAGGGACGATCCGATCACCCCTGCCCCTGGCTGAGCTCGTGCGCCCCGCCAAATCTGGGAGAGGGTGCGAGTTCGTCCCAGATACGCCTCGCGGCTAGCCCTCCAGCAGCTCCTGGAGGAGGGCCAGGTTCAGCTCGAAGGCGCCGACGGGGAAGAAGATGCCCCACTCGGCGAGCACGCCGGGGTGGACCTCACCGAGGAGCCCCAGGCGCTCTCGGCGGCCCTTGGCCTGGACCTCGATCCAGGCGGCGCGCCCGGGGATGAAGCTGGGGTGCTCGGCGGGGGCCAGGCCGTAGCCCTGATCCTCGGCGCCGTAGGCGATCCCGAGCGTGTGCAGGAGCGCGTGCAGATACTTCTGGGTCTCGCTGAAGCCGACCTGGTGGTCCGCCACGAGGGCCCCGAGGTGGAACTCGGTCCGCGAGCTGAGGTTCTGGCTCGCGTCCCAGCAGCACACCTCCCCCACCTCGAACACGCGGTGCGGGTAGGTCGCGCTCGAGCTGTGGGCCTCCACCTCGAGCAGGGTCGGCAAGAGCCAGTCGCGCAGGACCGAATAGTTGCGGTTCATGACGTTCTTGATCCGCACCAGGTGAGGCCCGGTCAGGGGCCGCAGGTCGGCCCCCTCCTCCGGGACGAGGCAGCGCTCCCGCAGCAGCTCGACCGAGGTCAGGATGTTGCCGATCGCCTCCTCGAAGCCGACCCCGATCATGCGATCGCGGACCACGTCGCCGAAGGCGGTGGTGGGGCTGAGGGAGCCGACGGTGAACTCCTCGGGGAGGAGCGGCTCGAAGGCGTCGAAGCCGCGCGAGATCGCGAAGTCCTCGATGGCGTCCACCGCGTGCAGGTAGTCCGCGCGGTAGGGCAAGGTCGTGACCTGGAGGGTTTCGCCCTGCTCCTCGACGCTGACGCCGAATCGGCGCAGCTCCGCCACGATCTCGCCCTGGGTCAGCTCGGGCTCGCCCAGCAGCTCTCCGAAGCGGCGCGCGGCGACCTCGACCGTGCGCTTGTCCTGGAGCGGGTGAGGCGTGATCACCTCGCGTCCGCGCGCGGTCTCACGCGGATAGCGGGTCAGGCAAGGCAGGATCGTGGCGCCGCGGTCCGCCAGGTTCGCGGCCAGGATGTTCGCCGCCAGCAGCACCTGGTCCTGCACGGTGCCGGTGACCTCGACGAAGAGCTCGTCCATCCCGGGCTGGACCCGGCCCAAGGTCGCGCTGTTGATCACGGGCGGGAAGGAGAGCACCTCGCCCTGGGCGTCGACCAGGATCGGCGCCTTGCTCGGGTCCGGCAGCGCCGCCTGGTAGGTCCGCCCCGTGGGGTGGTCGGCCAGGATGCGCGCCGGCGTCCAGGGCTCCTCCCAGGCAGAGGCCGGGATCGGGTTGCCCGCGCCGTCCTTGGCCGGCTCCTCGCCAGCCGGCGGGAGGGGGCGGAAGGCCCGCGCGTCGCTGCTCGCGTCGACCGCCTCGTAGCGGACGGGGAAGACCATCGGCTTGGCGTCGTAGATCCCGATCGCCACGCTCTTGCGCTGGCGGCCGAAGTTGCGGCAGAGGACCTCCTGGGCCGAGATGAAGGCCTTGAGCCCCGCGTCGTCGACGGTGTAGCCCTTGGCCACGAAGCCGCTCACGAAGGGGCGGACCTCGCTCACGCTGGGGTCGACCTCGATCACGCCCGCCTGCTCGCCCGCGGTCGAGAAGAAGGCGTAGTCACCCGCTTCGCCGCGCTCGTGCTGGCGGACCTGACGGGCGATCCCCTCGACGCACCAGGTGTCGGGGCGGTTGGTGTCCTGGAGCTCGACCTTGACCTCTTCCGGGGTCGAGTGGCGCTCCTTGAGCTCGCCCTTGACCAGCAAGCAGAGCTCGCCGACCTGGGGAATGGTGAGGTCGCTGACGCCCGAGAGCGCGGCGAGGTCGGCCAGGGGGAAGGTGATGTGCGGCATGGCTCGGACCCCTCCTAGCGGGCCACGCGGTCGCGCAGGCTGCTGAGACCGTCGGGGAGGTTGTTGGTGAAGAGGTGCCGAATGTCCTTGATCCCGAGGGCGACCATGGCCATTCGGTCCAGGCCGAGGCCCCAGGCGATCACGGGCGCCTCGATCCCGTGCGGGCGCGTGACCTCAGGGCGGAAGATCCCGGCCCCGCCCAGCTCGATCCAGCCCAGGTCGGGGTGCTTCATGTGGACCTCGACGGAGGGCTCGGTGAAGGGGAAGTAGGCCGGGACGAACATCACCTCCTTGCTGCGGGCCATCTCGGAGGCGAACACCTTCAGCAGGCCGAGCAGGTGGCGGAAGGAGGTCTGCTCGCTCGAGACGATCCCCTCGACCTGGAAGAAGTCGGGGGCGTGGGTCGCGTCGACCGTGTCGTAGCGGAAGCAGCGCGCCATGGCGAAGTACTTGCCCGGGATCCGCGCCTGCTGCAGCCAGCGCGCCGAGAGCACCGTGCCCTGGCTGCGCAGGACGAGGCGCTTGGTCCGCTCGCGGTCGAAGTCGTAGGCCCAGCCGCGAGAGCCGGAGGGGCCCTTGCCCTCGTGCTCGAGGGCCACGGGCTCGAGCGCCCCGCCCTCGATCTCCTGGGCGAAGGCGTGGCCGCGAGCCTCGTCCTCGGCGTCCTCGATGAAGTAGACGTCGTGGATCTCGCGCGCGGGGTGGAACTGGGGCAGGAAGAGCGCGTCCATGTTCCAGAACTCGGGCTCGACCAGGGAGCCCTGCATCTCCTCGAAGCCCAGCCCGATCAGGCGCTGCTTGACGAGGTCGAGGAAGGCCCGGTAGGGGTCGCGGCGTCCGATCGGCGTCCAGGGCGGCTCGGCGAGGTTGAAGGAGCGGAACTCGACGTCCTTCCAGCTGCCGTCCTTGAGCAGCTCGGCGAGGACGTCGCTGGTCAGCTCGCCGATCTGGCGCTTGGCCTCGCCCAGCTGGCCCTGGCGCTCTGCGCCGGCGGGCGTGAGCTGGTAGCTGCGCTGCCGGTCCTCGAGCAGGTCGAAGGGGGCGTCACCCTTCTTGCCCCGCTTGCCCGGGAGGCGGGCCTCGACGTCGCTCAGCTGCTCGGGAGAGAGCTCGAGCGCGTCCCAGGCGATCCCGCCCTCCCCCGCCGCGGCCAGGCGCTCGAGCAGCGCGCGCCGCCCTTCGTGGACCGCCCAGCCGGGGGCGTCGGCGAGGGTCACCTGGCCCTTGTCGACAGCGATCAGCTTCGACTTCTTGAGCCCGCCGAAGGCCGAGCCGATCACCGAGCGCTCCAGCCCGGGGAGGCTCTGGACCTCCTTGATCGGCTGGGGCCCGGCCTCGAGCTTGGCCTTCATCGCCAGCTCCGGCACGCCGCCCTCGAGCTGCGCGCGCCCGGTGTCGGTGATCACGAGCGCGCGGGTGACGCTCTCCTCGCGCTCGAACATGCCGCGCGCGGTGAGCGACTCGGCGGCCGACTGTGCCTGGCTGGCCTTGAGCCCCGCGGCCTCGAGCAAGTCCTCGAAGCGAAATCGCCCCGAGGCCGGCGCGACGCGCAGCAAGGCGGCTTCGTTCGGGGCGAGCGGGCTCGAGTCGTTCATGCGTGGGGGCCTCCGCGTTCGAGGGGCGCGGATTCTCGCTAAGGATGGCCTCGCTCGCCAGCGAGGGCACGGGAATCGGGAATCGGGGTCCGAATTCCGAGGTCCGACCCCGCCGTCCGAGGCCCGAGACCGAGGTCCGAGCCCGAGGTCCGAGCCCGAGG
>CALDQK010000531.1 GCA_937911525.1 uncultured bacterium | reverse complement strand
GCGTTCCTGAGCTGGAACGGGGAAAACTGGAAAACTGGAAAGCGCGGTGGCTGCTCGGCGGAGCTGCCTTCTTCGAGTTTTCCAGTTTTCACCGTTCATTGTCTCGACAGAGAGGGAGCTGTCGCTCGTGCGACAGCTCCTTCGCGTTTCTTTCGGAGCTGTCGCTCCCGAGGTTTCGCGACAGCCTCCCGTGCGCGTGCCCGTGTCCGATCGGCAAGGCGCGGGCGGCCGCGAGTCAGCGACAGCGAACAGCCCCGGCGTCGCCGGGGCTGTTTGCGTGTGGGTGGCGCACCTGGTGAATGGGTCCGGCTAGTTGGCCGGCAGGTTCGCCGCGGGGATCTCCCGCGCATAGCTGCCCTCACCCACCAGCTGCCACTCGCTGATCGGGCGCTTGCCGCTGTTCAGGCGCCGCTCGAGGCGGACGCTCGCCAGATACCACTTGCCGCCCTTGCGCACGGCCAACCCGACGTCGAGGGTCTCCCACCAGGTCGTCTGGATCGTGACCGTCCCGCCGCTGCGACCGACGACCTCGTCGTAGTCGTAGCTGCGCGGCTTCGAGGTCAGCCTCACGCCGCGCACGTTCTCGGCCCCGTAGCTGGCGACCGCTCCTTCCTGGGCCAGCTTCAGCAGCTCGGCGTCGTCGTGGGCGGCTGGGGGCAGGCGGCGGTTCTGTAGCTCCGACGCAGCGTCCTTGCGCAGGCGGTCGTCGAGAGAGGCCACGAGCTGCAGCTGCTCGCGGGCCTCTGCGCTGACCTCGCCCCGATAGCCCTCTTCGAAGGCGACCCGGGCCCGGGCCCCGACCAGGTTCTTGGCGATCCTGCCGCGGAGCTTGGCCATTCCCTGGTCTGTCATTCCCTCGAGCTTCGTGTTGCGGAAGAAGCGAGCGTCACCGGCGCCCCACTTCTCGCCCGCTCGCTGGGCAGCCTTGAGTCGAGAGGGGACCTCGCGCTCGAACCACTGGGCGTAGGCGCGGAACTCCTGGGAGCGCGCCTTGACCGAGAGCGACTCGGCCTTGCGGAAGAAGGCCACCACCTGGTCGACCTTGGCCTGAAAGGCCTTGAGCTGTCGCGCCCAGCGTCGGATCGCGTCGAAGTCGTCGCGGCTCTCCTGATAGCTGGGGTCGAAGGAGTCGCGCGGGAAGCGCTTCTGGAAGGCGGCGAGGTCCTGGTCGACGTCGCCCGCGTGCTCGGCGAGCGCGCCCGAGACCTTGACCAAAGCCTCGAAGCGGCCGCGAGCCTGGCGGTACTCGTGCTCGCAGGCGATCCAGTCCGTGCTGCGTTTGACCTCGTCCTTCATGGCGTCGAGCTCGGCTCGGTAGCCGTCGAGCTTGGCCCGCTCCGTCTTGACGTGGGCTGGGTCCTGAAACGAGATCCGGTTCTGCTTGCTCCACACCGAGCAGGAGGGGAGCTTGCCCGCGATCGTGTAGAGCCGGTCTCGCTCCTTGCTGCCCCAGGGGGCGCGCGGGACCTCGCCCAAGGCCCCGTTCAGGGCGTGCGTGATCCGCTCGATCTGCCAGCTCGCGACCCTCAGCTGGTGGACGCTACCCGGGTCCTGCTTGCGCGCGCTGATCGCCGCGGCGAGCTCGTCGCGTAGCTGGCCCAAGCGAAGCACGTGGCAGCGCAGGTCGAGCTCGCGCTCCGCCGTGGGAGCCTTCACCTGCTCCGCGTGCTTGGACAGCTCGGAGACGAACTTGCCGTGCAGCATCTTCTCGCGCCCGACGAGCTTCACGTCGTCGGCTTGCTCGGCGGGCTTGGGCTCGTCGAAGGCTGGCGCAGCCTTGGGGGCCGGGGCTAGGGCCTTCTCGATCGCCGCGCGGTAGGCGTCGAGCTTGGCTGCGCGCTCGGCGTATTCGTCGGTCTTGCGCCCCTCCGCGCTGACCCGCTCCAGGATCTCGCTCAGCCGCTCGACCGAGGAGCTGGCCTCGCTGTAGCGCTTTGGATCCTTGGCGATGTGCCGGTAGCCGGCGTAGGTGCGATCGAAGTCGGAGAGCTGCCGCTTGTCCGCGTAGGGCAGCTTGGGGGCGGCGCTCTGCTTCGGCTTGGCGGCTCCGCCGAGCGCCGCCTCGACCAGGGCCTTGTAGTCGAGATACTGCTTCCAACGCCGCTTGAACTCTGGGTGCTGCTGGCCAGCCTTGCTAACTGGAGCGAGCTTCTTGCGCAGCCACTCGACGGTCTGTGCCGCGTTGCGATAGCGCTGAGGGTTCTTGCGAATCCCTGCCAGGCTCTCGTACTGGCGGTCGAAGGACCCCAGATAGGCCTGGTCCTGACGGGAGATGGCCTGGGCGCTCGCCGGGGAGACCAGCGCCATAGCGGCGAGGATAGGGAAGAGCTTGCGCACGCGATCCTCCTTCGCCGTCTTCGGCGCAGGGCCGGAGTCTACCGATCTGGAGCTGGCGTCACCATTGGACCTTGTCGCGTCCGACCCCTTTCGCACCGGGTGCACGTCTGCGGCGATCCGCCTATCCTCGAGCCAGGAGAGGTATGCCGAGCCTGCGTGAGCACAACCTCCGGCTCCTGGACTTCTGGATCCCCGCGAGCGAAGAGCTCGACGAGGAGGAGCTGACTCGTGGGCGAGTCCTGGTCGCGATGCTGGTCTACGGGACCTTGGTCGCCGCGGGCATGGGGGTGCTGCGCGTCTCCTGGGGGGAGTGGAGCGCGGGCGGACTGGTCCTGGTGCTGCTCAACCCGATGCTGCTCTGTTGTCTGGCTGCGCTCCGCTGGGGGGTCTCGGTCGCTCGCGTGGGCGACCTGTTCGTGCTGTGGACCGCAGGCGTGCTGGCCATGATCTGCGTGATCGACGGCGGTTTGACCTCTCGCGCGCTGGTGTGGTTTCCGGTCGTCGCCCTGGTGGCGAACTTCCTCAACGGCTGGCTGGTGCGCGAGCGGCTGCTGATCCTGCTCTCCTTGATCCTGCTGGTGCTGCTGGTCGGGTCGCGGCGCGGCTGGCTGATCTCTGCGGAGGCCTGGCCGGCCGCGAACCCCGCAGGACGAGCCGCTGCGACCTTCGGAGCCACGCTCCTGGCCACGATCCTGGCGCGCTTCTACGACGATGTCCGCGACCAGGCGCGCAGGCAGCGGGCCGAGCTCGAGCGCCTGCGCAGCGAGTGGGTGGCGGTCGTCAGCCACGAGCTGCGGACCCCCCTGACCGCGATCCGCGGCTCGCTAGGTCTGATCGACGCCGGCGCCCTGGACGACGACCCCCAGCAGCGGCGCGAGGCGATCGCGATCGCGCACCGCAACGCCAAGAGCCTGGGCCGCCTGGTGGACGAGCTGCTCGACGTCGAGCGGATCACCTCAGGCGAGCTCTCGCTCCACCTCGAGGAGGCCGACGCCGTCCAGTTGGCCAAGGGCGCGGTGGCGACCTTCCGGGAGCTGGCGGCGCAGCGGGAGGTCGGGCTCGAGCTTGCGGCGCCCGCGCAGCTGCCGCTGCGCGCGGACGCCGGACGCCTGACCCAGGTCCTGCACAACCTGATCTCCAACGCGCTCAAGTTCAGCCCCGCGGGCGGGACCGTGCACGTCGCGGTCACGAGCGGAGCCGAGCGGGTCCGCTTCTCGGTCCGCGACGGGGGGCCAGGGATCTCGGCCGAGTTCGCGCCGCGCCTCTTCGAGCGCTTCACGCAGGAGGACTCCTCGACCGAGCGCAAGACGGCGGGCTCGGGGCTCGGGCTCTACGTGAGCAAGGCGATCGTCGAGCAGCACGGCGGCCAGATCGGCTTCGAGAACGACCCCGGCGGCGGCTGCGTGTTCAGCGTCGTCTTGCCGCTCAGCCTCCGCTAGCGTCGAGCTCGGCGAGCAGCTCCTTGGCCTTGCGCAGCGCGGACTCCGAGCCGCTTCGCAGGGCTTGCTCCAGCCACTGGCGGGCCTCGGCCCGCTCTGCGGGCGGCCCCTCCCTGAGCAGCACGCCGAGGGAGACCATGCTGCGAGGGTGCCCCCGCGCTGCCAGGCTCCGCAGCAGCTCGAGCGCCCGCGCTCGGTCCCGGGTCACCCCGAGCCCCTGGGCCAGGGCGATCGCGTAGAAGTAGCCCGCGGCCTCCTCCCCCGCCCGCATGGCGGCGCGGTAGTGCTGGACCGCGCGGGCCGGGTCCGCCGGGCCGCCGCGGCCCTCGCGGCACATGTGGCCCAGCGCGAGCATGGCCCGGGCGTCCCCGCGCTCGGCGGCGCGTTGGTAGATCGCCCGGGCCCGCGGGAGGTCGACCGGGACGCCCAGGCCCTGCTCGTAGGCCTCTCCCAAGCGACTGATGCAGCGCGGCTCTCCCTGCTCGGCGCCGCGGCGATACCAGCTGAGGGCCTGCGCGCGGTCAGCGACGAAGCCCTCGCGGCCGCTCGCGTAGAGCTCGCCCAGGACGAGCATGGACCCCGGATGACCCGCCGCGGCGGCGCGGCGGTGCCACTCGATGGCGCGAGGCCGATCGACGAGGAGCTCGCGCTTCCCGTCCCAGTAGAGGACCGCGAGGTTGTGCATCGAGGCGCTCGAGCCGAGCTCAGCGGCGCGGCGATACCACTCGACGGCCTCCCCCACGTCCTGCGCGACGCCGGCTCCCTTGGCCAGGACGACGCCCAGGTTGAACATTCCGTCTGGGTTGCCGCCTTCGGCTGCGCGGCGATACCAGCGGGCCGCCTGGACCAGATCGCGCTCGATCCCCCCGCCCGAGTAGTAGGCGAAGCCGAGCTTGTTCTCGGCCTGGTGGTGTCCCGCCTCCGCGGCGCGCCGGTAGTAGCGCACGGAGGTCTCGAGCTCGCGCGGGCCGCCGCGGCCTTCGCGACAGGCGTTGGCGAAGGAGTAGCAGGCCTCGAGCGAGCCCTGGTCCGCGAGCTGCTGCATCAGCGCCCGGGCCTCGCGGTGCGCGCCCGCCGCGACCAGGGCCCGGCAGCGCGCGAGGTCGTCGGCGAAGCGCGGGTCGGGGCCCGAGCTGGGCTGCGTCGGCGCGCGCGAAGCGAGCTGGGAAGGCGGGGGCGAGGCGGGCGGTGAGCCAGTCGACGATCCAGGCGACGATCCAGGCGACGATCCAGGCGACGCGCCCGGCAGCGCGATGCCAGCCCCCGCCGCGAGCGCGACGACCCCCAGCGCGCCGAGCACCGCTCCCCAGGGGCGCGGGCGGGCGCTCGCCCCCGGCGCCGCGAGGACCTCCTCCAGCGCGGACCGCAGCGCGCCGCAGTCGGGGAAGCGGGCGCTGGGCTCCTTCTCCAGGCAGCGGAGCACGATCTTGCTCAAGGCCGCTGGCACGTGGGCCTCGAGGGGCGCGGGCTGGGCGCGCGCGGTCAGGGTCACGTTCTCGAGCAGGCTCGCGCCCTGGAAGGGCGGGCCGCCGCTGAGGGCGGCGTAGAGCACGGCTCCCAAGCCGTAGACGTCGGTCGCGACGCCGACGCGGTCGCGCTCGCCGGCCGCCTGCTCGGGGGACCAGAAGCCGGGCGAGCCGACCAGCGCCCCGGTCTGGGTCAGGCGCTCGCTCTCGCTCCGCTCGAGCATGCGCGCCAGGCCGAAGTCGGTCAGCAGCGCGGCGCCGCGCGGGTCGATCAGGACGTTGTCCGGCTTGAGGTCGCGATGAAGCACGCCCGCGCCGTGGGCCGCCTCCAGCGCGCTCGCCAGCTGGATCCCCAGCCGGGTCACCACCAGGGGGTCGAGGGGACCTCGCTGGAGCAGGTCCGCCAGGGTCCCGCCGCGGTGGTAGTCGAGCACGAGGTAGGGGACGCCGCGCTCCTCGCCCAGGTCGCGCAGGCGGACCACGTGCTCGTGCTGGACCTGGCGCAGCGCCTCGGCCTCGCGGGCGAAGCGCTCGCGCTGGCGAGCCGAGACCTGGGCGTCGACCTGGAGCAGCTTGAGCGCCACGGGCCGGCCGCCGGGGTCGCGCGCCCGGTAGACCGCGCCCATACCGCCGCGGCCGAGCTGCGCTTCGATCACGTAGGGGCCGATCCGATGCATCACTGGACCGGGGTCAGGCCTTCGCCGCTGGCGCGGGGCAGGCGCGCGACCACGCGGCCCAGCAGGTGGGAGCGCGGCACGGCGCCGAAGGAGCGGCTGTCGGTGCTGGCGGTGCTCTGGGGGTTGTCGCCGCGCAGGAAGAGGGCGCCTCCGGCTTCGACCCGCTCGATCCGCTTGATCAAGAGCACGTCGCTCCGCCAGGGGTGCCGCGCCAGGACGACCTGGCCGCGGCGGGGCGAGCGCCAGCGGTAGGCGCCCAGATGGACGAGCACCTCGTCACCCGGCTCGAGGCCGGGGCGCATGCTCTCTCCAGAGATCGAGCAGCGCCGCCGGCGTCCGAGGAGCCAGGGGACGAGGTGTCGCAGCAAGCGAGCTTGCTGAATGAGCCTAGCTGGCGGTGTAGTAAGCGACGTCGCGGCCCTTGGCCTTCCAGAAGATCTCGTGGATGTTCTTGACGGCGTCCATCAGCTCCTGGGCGTGCTCCAGGCTGACCTCGACCTTGCAGGCCGAGCAGAGCTTGGTGGCCTTCCAGAAGATGTCGTGCAGGTCGGGGGTGGCCTCGAGGTGCTGCGGCTTGAAGAAGTCGGTCCAGAGCACGAGCAGCTGGCTCTTGCACTCGTGAGCCTGCTCCTCCTTGATCGAGACGTAGCGGCTGAGGGTGTTGAGGTAGGTCGCCCAGGCGGCGCCGTCCTTGCCCTCGGGCGGGGTCAGGGCCAGGATCTTCTTGGTCATCGAGAGCACGGCCTCGGCCTTGATCCGGGCGTCGGCGGGGTCATAGACGCCGCAGGGGCCGTCGCAGTGCGCCTCGGCCTCGAGGGCGGGCTGGGTCTCGCGGGCCTTCTGAATGAGCTTTTCGAGCACGGGTGTCTCCTCTGTTCTCCGTGTTGGGCCGCGCAGCATACACGAGGACGGGGGGCGTCCCCAGGGGCCGTCCGCACCTTGGCCAAGTGCCAACCAAAGGACGAAATCCCCTGTGCGCAGGGCTTCAGCAGGGCTCAGAAGGTCAGTTGGACGTGGATGGCCCCGAAGGTGAAGCTGTCGGGCTGCTCGTCGAACTCGCGGGTGCGGGTGACGCTGGTCAAGCCGATCTGGAGCCAGCGCCACTCGAGCACGGCTCCGACCTCGAAGTCGGCCACGAAGCGCTCGTAGTCGATGTGGTGGCGCTCGACGACGCCGTTGATCGAGGGCTTGCGGACGGGGGAGCGGAACACGCCGCCCTCGATGAAGGCGTTGTGGAGCACGATCCGCCCGTGCAGGCGGCCGAAGATGTAGAAGCGCACGTGGTCGGGCGGCGGCGAGAGCCCAGCCAGGCCGGCCGAGGCGATCCGCTGGGGCGGCCCGAAGGCGTCGCCGAGGTTCCAGCCGAAGCGGAAGGTCCCTCCCACGGAGAGGTGGGTGAACACGGTCCCGATCGCGCCGCCGAGGTTGGGCTGGAAGTCGGCGCCGGGCAGCAGGCCCTCGCCCTGCCAGAGGTCGATCAGCCACTTGCGCTGCAGGTAGAGCTGGGCCCCGACCTCGCTCTTGATCTGGTTGTCCCAGCCCTCCGAGAGCGAGACGTTGATGATCCGGTGCCAGTTGTTCTGGATCTCCTCGCCCTGGGCGGCCTCCCCGATCGCGCCGAAGAGGAGCTCGATCCGGTCTTCGAACAGGATCGGCGGGCGGGCCTCGCCCTGGCGCGGTCGGTTGCCGCGGGTCAGGGTCAGGCCGGCGTAGAACCATGCGCCGTAGGGGCGGTCGTTGGGGATCAGCCGCGTCTCTTCGGTGTCCGCGGGCGTGTAGATGTCCTGGCCGAGCACCAGGCCCCAGGCGAGGGGCCGCGCCCGGAAGGGCGGGATCAATGAGATCAGGTCGCTGAAGAAGGTCGAGATCGGGCCGACGTCGTCTCGCTGATAGCTGAGCTTGAAGCCGTTGGTATAGAACTTGTCCGTCCCGGCGAACTTGTCGTTCTCGATCAGGAGCGTCACGCGATGCAGCGTGGCCGACTCGGCCGGCGCGGCCGAGCTCGAGGACAGGGGCGCGGTCCCCTCGTCAGCGCGGGCGGGGCCCGCGAGGAGCGCGAGCCAGACGAGCGAGAGCGGGATCCAGAGGTTCGTCTTGGTCACAGCGCGGCACGATACCGCGCGGGGCAGCGCAGGACCCGGACCCGAAGGCTCAGCGGCGCCGCTTGCTCCGGCTGCTGCGTCCGCCAGCCCGCTCGCTCCGCCCGCTGGCCCGCTTGCCCCGCGCGCTCCGCGCGCTGGTCGGCTTGCCCTTGCGGGCAGCCGGCGCTTCGCCGCTGGCCCGGGTCGCCTGGCGCTTCTTGCGCTCGCGGCGGCTGGCCTGGGCCTCGCTCTCGGAGATTGGGTCCCCGTTCTCGGTCAGGGTGAAGT
>CALDQK010000530.1 GCA_937911525.1 uncultured bacterium | reverse complement strand
GTCCGTCCCCACGTGTTCGATCACCTGCTGACCCTCGAGCGGCGCAAGGAGATCCTCGACCTCGACGTCGAGGTCAACCGCCTCGAGCGCGCGATCCGCCGCCAGATCGTCAGCCACCTGAGCGTCCAGCAGCAGCACGTGTCCTACTGCCTGGTGCTGCTGATGCTCGTCGGCCACGCCGAGCGCGTGGGCGACTACGCCAAGAACATCGCCGAGGTCGAGACCCTGGGCGGCGGCGTGATCCCCGAGGGTCCCCTGCGCGAAGAGCTGACCGACTTGATCGAGATCGCGCACAAGCTGCTCGAGGCGGCCGGCGACGTGATCAGCTCCCAGAACAAGGAGCGGGCCAAGGAGCTCGTGCTGATCGCGCGCAACTCGAGCAAGCGGAGCGACAAGCTCCTCGTCGAGCTGAGCAAGTCGGACCTGACCCCGCCCCAGGTGACCTCGATGGTCCTCCTGACCCGCTTCTACCGGCGGATCACGAGCCACATGAAGAACATCCTGACCTCGGTCGTGATGCCCGTGCACCAGGTCGACTACTTCGCCGACGAGCTGCCGGAGGACGAGGGCGGAGAGTCCTAGCGGCTCGCCTCATTGACGCGGGCGCTTCCTGGCGCCCGTGATACCTTGCCGCCATGAGCGAGGACGGGAGCGAGGTAGACCTCTCCGACGCCAGCGACGGCGCGAACCGCATCGAGCTCGAGAGCCACTTCGTCCGCCACCGCAACGCGATGGTGGCTCGCGCCGACTTCGGCCCGCTCTACGAGGACTACTACCTGCACCTGATGCAGGCAGAGATCAAGCTCACCCGGGACCAGGACGAGCTGCTCAAGGACGCCCTGGCCGCCCTGGCGCTGCACCTCTTCAGCCACCCGGCAGGCCTGAGCGCCGCTTGGACGCTGAACTTCAACGACCCGCCCCTGAACCTGTTCGTGACGGGTGATCGCGACTCGGGCAACGTCGTGGGGCGCGTGTTCACCCAGGACGTCAAGGTCGGCCCCAGCAACCTCTTCTACTCCCAGGTCGCTTCACCCCGGAACCCGGTGCGCCAGTCGACGATCGAGTTCGAAGGCCACGACCTGTTCCGGATCGTCGAGGCCTACTACGTCCAGAGCGAGCAGTTCCCGGCGCGCCTGTTCCGCCTCGGCGGCGACGAGGCGGCCATGGTCACCGCGCACCCCGACTGCGACATGGACTGGTATCGCGGCCTGAACGAGACCCTCGTGGCCAACCTGGCCGAGGACGAAGAGCTCGGCTTCCTCGAGCGCCTGCCCTATCACTTCGGCTGCGGCTGCCGCCTGATCACGATCGTGAAGGTCCTGACCAACACCTTCGGCCGCGACCCGGAGCAGGTGTTCGCAGGCAAGGAGGACATGAGCGTGGTCTGCCCCCGCTGCGCGGGCAGCTTCCACCTCGACCGGCCGACCTTCGCTCAGGCGCTCGACCTGCTCGACCGCACCGAGAAGAGCGAGGCGGAGGGGCCTGAGTAGCCCGACCGCTAGCTCCCTGGCGTGAGGCCGGCAAGCGCGATCGAGTAGGGTGTCTCCATGAGTCTCTTGCTCGCAGCTCCGCTTTGGCCCCTCGTCCTTCCGTGGGTGTGCGGCGTGGTGGGAAGCCTGCTGGTGTTCTTGGGTCTCAACGGACACCTGCCCCTGCTGCGCCTCTTGGCGCGGATAGGTGGTCGTCGGCGCCGGCGCGAGACCGCGGAGGCCACCTCGCACGAGGAACGGGCTCCGACGGCAGGCGCCCGAGAGACGCTCGATCCCGAGCGCCGGGAGCAGGTCCTACGGGAGCTGCAGGTCGAGCGCCTGGCCAAGCTCAAGGCGGCGGAGGAGGCCGAGACGGCGGCGGAGGCCTCTGCTCAGGCCGAGGAGTTGCAGCGCTTCCAAACCCTCCAGCAGCTGTTGCAGACGGCGCGCCAGACGCACGCTCGCGCAGAGGAGCTCCCAGCCGTGGCGGCGGAGTTCGAGGACCCGTCACCTCTGATTCCTGAGGGGCTGGCGGACCAGGTGCAGCGCCTGCGTCGCCTCAGCGGCTCCAACGCCGTACGAAACCAGCGGCGCCAGGACTGCTTACGGGAGCTGCTGCGAACTGCGGAGCGTCTCTTGGATCTCCTGGCCAGTTCGGGAGATCCTGCCACGCGCCCCGAGATCCAGCGATCCTGGGTCGAGGACATGGCGCGCCTGATCGAACTCGAGGCCGACCTGCTCGGACGAAATGACACGAGGACCAAGGACAATGAATCGTCGCTTCTCGCTTCAGGAACTGATGGTCGTAGTGGGGGTGATCCTGCTGATCCTGGCGGTCTCCCTGCCGAGCATGCTGAAGTCTCGAGCCCAGGGGGGGGAGACGTCGGCGATTCAAGGGCTGCGAGCGATCCACTCGTCTGAGCAGATCGCGCGGCGCAAGGAGACCAGCTTCGTGACGCTTGGCGAGTTGGCAACCAAGGCTGGCCTCGAGGGACCCTTGGCCAGCGGCTCGCGTTCGGGCTATGACTTTCGCTTGACGGTTTCGGCCGACGGCAAGAGCTGGGGCGCCGTCGCCGCGCCCAAAGAGTGGACCGTCACGGGCCAGCGGAACTTCCTGATCAGCCAAGACGGGGTCATTTGCTACTCCCCGGTGGAGAACGAGGCCGGAGCCGAAGGGCTGCTCAACATGCCCTTCTTCAAGAGCTACAAGCTGAGCGACCTGGGCCAGGACTGGCGCACGCTGGACGGGGGCCAGTTCGGCGCCCCGGGTGGGAGTCCAGGCAGCCCCGGCAGTCCGGGCAGCCCCGGCAGCCCCGGCAGCCCCGGCAGCCCCGGCAGCCCCGGCAGTCCAGGCAGCCCTGGCGGCGGCGGGGGGGGTGGCTGCAGCCTAGGAACTCCTTGAGCGGACGTTCTGGGCGAGGTGCTCGAGCAGGCTATCGAGCTCCTCTCCGTCGAGGAGGACCGTGCTGTAGCTGCCAAAGCGCAGGGTCGTGCTAGTCGGAGGCAGGGCCGTCCAGACGCCGGCTGGCAGGCGCCGCTCGGCGAGCCAGGTGCCGTTGGCCGACTCGAGGTCGATCACTCGCCAGCCATTCTCATGAGGGCGGAGGCGTGCATGACGCTTGCTCACGCTAGCGTCCTTGAACACGAGGTCGCAGCCCTCCTGCCGCCCAACCGAGAGCGCGCGTGAGTGGGGCCGCTCCAGGCAGAACAGGCAGGCGTCGACCGCGCTGCGGTTGCGCTTCTGACCAAGGATCTTGGACTGACTCAGCTCCGTGGTCAGCTCGAGGCTGGAGAGGCCGTCGGCGACCGAGCCCTGACTAGGCACTTGCAGCAAGAAGCGTGCTTCGGCGGCGCCGCTCCGGTAGCCCTCGCTGAGCAGCCCATTCAGCGAAGCGCCCGTCGCGGGGAAGCGCTCCTCCCTCCCCGCGCCGCGGCAGCGTTCGATCAGCCACGCGAGCTGGTGGGGCAGGAGGAACAGGCCGACGAAGTCCCCCATGCGCAGATACTGGCCTCCCCCGAGCTGGAGCGGCACTCCGACGGGAGCTCGCCGCTGTTCGACATAGGTCCCTCGGCGCGACTCCAGATCGACCACTCGATAGCGCTGCTTGACGCGATCGACCTGGGCGTGGAGCGCGCTCACCCCCTCAGGTGGGAGGCAGATGGAGCAGCTGCGGGCGTCGCTCCCGAGCCGAATTGGGGTGCCTGGTGCGGGAGGGGCCAAGAAGTAGAGCGGCAGCTCGCGGAGACGGGGGAGGAGGGGTTGTGTTCGCTGGCTGAGCCGTTCGAGACGTTCGGCGGTCGACGCCTCGTCCCCGAGAGGGGGATCGAAGCGAGCTTCCTCGCGTTGAACCTGCAGCAGGCCCGGGAAGGGACAGATCTCCAGCAGCCTCTCGCGGGAGCTGTCGCCGACCGCCTGGAGCATGTCACGAAACAGAATGACGTCGCCGCTCAGGGTCTCTCCTCCTGGCGTGGCAGCCTAGCCGACGCAGCCTCGAGCGTGGAGCTGACCGCGGGAGCAGCGAAGGGCGCGGAGAACCGGCTCGAGAGCGCTGCTGGCTCGCGTCCAAGGGGCCCCTGAGGCGAGCCGAGGAACTCAGCGCTGGCGCAGCTAGCGGCTGGAGAGCTCCGTGTGCGTCACGGCCTCGAGCTCGCGCTGGAGCTCCTCGAAGGCCTCCTTGACGCGGTCGCGCCGGTAGGCGACCGGGAAGGCCTCGAGCGCCTGCTGGGCCTCGTCGAGCTTGCCCGACTCGACCAGCGAGATCAGCCGGTTGCGCAGCTTCTCGACCGCGGCGTCCCCCTCTTCGAGCAGGAGCTCGCGCGCCTGGAGCAGGCGCAGGCGGAGGGCGTGGCGCTGCTGCGAGGACTCGGGCAGCGCCTTGTCGGCGGCCTCGAGGCGCGCGACCTGTTCGGCCAGGCGGTCGGGGTGGCGCTCGCACCACTTCAGCGCGGCGGCGGCCGCGGCCTCGGGGTCGCGGCGCGCGAGCTCGAACACGTCGGGCTCGCTCGCGGCGGCGGCGCTGGTCCGACCCGGCTGGGCGCCGGGCTCGGAGCGGTTGGCGCCCAGCAGCACGCCCAGTCCGAACAGCCCGAGGAAGGCCAAGCCGGCGGCGGCCAGGAGCTGGCCGCTGGGGCGCTTGCGCTCCTTGACCCGGTAGCCGGTGCGGGCGCCCGAGGAGTTGAGCCGGCCGCGCCGGGCGCGCTCGCCGCGCAGGTTGCGCTCAGCGCTGCTCCCCGTCCGGCCGCGCTTGCGCGGCGGGTTGGGCGTCGAGGCGCCGGCGCTGTAGCCGGGGGCGGGGTCCTCGCCGGCCTCGAGGCGATCGAGCGCTGCCAGCGCGTCGCTCGGCCCCGCGAAGCGGTCGGTCGGGCTCTTCTCGAGCAGGACCAGGAGCAGGCGCTCCATGCCCTCGGAGAGGCGCGAGTTCTTGAGGCGCGGCCGGACGGGGGTGTCCTCGACGTGGCGCTTGAGCAGCTCGGCCTGCGAGGCGCCGTCGAAGGGCGGGACGCCGGTGGCGAAGTGATAGAAGGTCGCGCCGAGGGAGTAGAGGTCGGCGCGCACGTCGATGTCCTGCCGACCGCGCGCCATCTCGGGCGAGATGTAGAGCGGCGTGCCGAGGGTCTTGCCGACCGTCGTGATGTGCACCCCGTCGTCGAGCTGCCGCGAGAGGCCGAGGTCCGCCAGCTTGACGTCCCCCTCCTCGTCGAAGAGCAGGTTGTCGGGCTTGATGTCGCGGTGCACGATCAGCTCGCGCCAGTAGTGCACCATGGCCTCGAGGCACTGGCGCATCACGACCCGCAGGCGCGGCTCCTTCATCGCCCCGTCGCGCTTGAGCAGCGCGCGGCCCGTCACGCCGCGCACCAGCTCCATGGCGAAGTAGAGGTGCCCGTTGCACTCGCCGTGGCTGTAGCAGCGCACGAGGTGAGGGTGGTCGAGCTGCTGCAGGAGCTTCGCCTCGCGCAGGAAGCGGGTCCGGTAGCGCAGGTCGCGTGAGGCCCGCGGCGGGAGGATCTTGACCGCGAGCTCGCGCCCGCTCGACTCCTCGACGGCGCGGAACACCGAGCCCATGCCGCCGCTGCCGAGGTGCTCGAGGAGCACGAAGCCGTCGATCGGTCCGTCCTGGCGCTGGATCTTGAGCAGGCGCTTGGCCTGCCGCTTGGTCAGCAAGCCCTCGCGGACCAGGAGCGTGCCGATCCGCACGTTCTTGTGCTCGGTCTCGCGCCGGTCGGCCTGCTGGTAGAGCAGCGTGTTGAGCTGCTCGCGGCTGATCATCTCCTCGAGGATCGCCAGCTCGCCGAAGGGGAGCTTCTCGTCGAGGGCCGGCGAGAGCTCCTCGTCCGAGTCGTCGTCTTCCTCCTCCTCCGCGACGGGAGCGGGAGCCTGGACGGAGTCGGAGGCCGCCGGCTCCTCCTCCGAGGCCGCGGCCTCCTCGCCCACCTCGGCCTCGAGGCGCTCGGCCGCGGCGTCCGAGCGCCACTCCGAAGCCTCCGCGGTCGCGCTGGAGTCGAGCAGGAGCGGGCCCGAGCCGAGCTCGGACTCGACGGGGTCGACGAGGGAGAGGGAGTCGAGGGACTCCTCGCTCTCCTCACTCGCCGCGCTCCCGCTCACCGTCTTCCTCGCCCGCCTGCTCAACCCCACCTCGTTCTCTCGCGAGGCCTCGTGCAAGCCATGATCCACCCTGGCGAGGCCCTAACACCTTGCACAGCCGTGCACGGGGGCGCCGAAGCGCAGCCCATTTCCGGTATCTGGGATCCGAGGCGTGAAATCCGGGACGGGCTACTTAACGATTTCGTGACGCTAGGCTTAGCGCGAGCGAATCCAGCTAGTTGCCTCGTGCTTCTCCGCCAGGAGACGCTCCGCCGCGCTTCGCTCGACATCGCGCAGCGCGTCATGCACCACGTCCGCGACGGCGCTGATCTCCTGGATGAGCGCCTCCTCCACCTCGTCCGGCGAGACCTCACGCCCCAGCACCTCCCGCAGCCCAGCGGCGCCCTCCACCGCGGCGTCGGCCCTCAGCGGGATCGAGCCGTGCTGCAGGAAGCGCTCGCCTCGCCGGCACTGCGCGCTGCCCACGAGCTTCTCGGCCCCCACCACCAGGTCGTAGCCCGTGGCCTTGGCGTAGCACAGGCCGTGCACCGTGGCGGCGTCCTCGCTCCGCCCGCGCGGCGCCAAGCGGACCCCGAGCCGGCCCAGCGCCGCCGCGATCAAGCCGTGCACTTGCGCGTAGGCCGCGCGCGGCTTGCCGAAGCGCGCGTAGTCCCCGACCAGGGCGTAGGTCACCTCGTCGGGCCGGTGGCGAATCGCCGCCCCGCCGCTGGGTCGGCGCACGAGCTCCCAGCCCGGCGGGAGCTCGACCTCGCCCGCCGGCTGGAAGCGACCCAGGGAGAGGCCCCCGGGCTCCCAGCGGTAGAGGCGCAGGATCGGGTCCTCGCCGGGAGAGAAGCACTCGAGGAGCGCCTCGTCCACGGCCATGTTCCAGGCCGGTCGCCCCGGACCCGAGCGGATCACGCGCAGCCGCGGCCACTCGCTCAAGCCGGGCGCTCCGCCTCGTCGTCTCCGCCCGCCCACGCGTTGAGCAGCGCGCCGGGGACGCTCAGCCCGGCCGCGACGCAGCAGAAGATCCCGAGCGTGATCGTCGAGCCAATGCTCGCCGTGCCGGGGTGGTCGGCCAGGTAGAGGCTGCCGAAGCTCGCCACGCTCGTCAGCCCCGAGTAGAAGAGCGCCCGCCCGAGGCTGGTCCCAGCCAAGGGAGCGCGCGGGCCGACCTCGCGCGCCCGGTGCACGACGTGCACCGCCGTGTCGATCCCGACGCCGAGCAGGAGGGGCAGCGCGACCAGGTTGGCCGGGTTGAGCTCGATCCCGCACAGGGCCAGCAGGCCGCCCGTCCAGAGCGCACCGACCAGGAGCGCGCCCAGGGCGAGCAGGGTCGGCCCCAGCGAGCGGAAGAGCAGCAACAGGCACACGACGACCACCGCCAGCGCGACCCAGCCCGCCTGCTGGTAGCTCCTGAGCATCAGCTCGCTCGAGTCGTGCAGGAGCACGGGCACCCCCGAGACCTCGGGGAGCTCGCCGCGGACCTCGCTCAGGAAGCTGCTCAGCTCCTCGGGATTCCACAGGTTGCCGTGCGGGTAGATCCGCAGCAGGTAGCTGCCCTGCGGCCCGACGAAGCGCTCGGCCAGGGCCGGCGGGAGGTGCTCCGGCCCGACCGCGCTGAGGGGCTCGCGCAGCAGGGGCGCGGCCCGCCGCTGCAGC
>CALDQK010000529.1 GCA_937911525.1 uncultured bacterium | reverse complement strand
GTCTCCGTCTCCGTCTCCGTCTCCGTCTCCGTCTCCGTCTCCGTCTCCGGCTCCGTCTCCGGCCCCGGCCCCGACTCCGGCTCCTTCAGCCACAGCTCCGCCGCCGGGAACTCGAACCCACCCAGCTCCCGCTGCCGCTCCTGATACCCACGCACCCTGCTCCGCGGCCACTCGCGCGCCACGGGGAACGCGCTCTCCTCCTCCTCGCCCATCGGCAGCAAGAGCACTCGCTCGCTCGTCACGAACACGTTGTCGGTGTCTCCGTAGAGCCACGCCTCTCCCGGCCGCAGCCAGCCGAGCTCCAGCACCGGCTCGAGCACCTGGAGCGTGTCGAACACCGCCCACAGCAGCCGATCCGCGGGGTCGCCCGGGAGGTGCGCCCCGATCCGCTCCCAGCGCCTGGTCCAGCGCAGCGTGCGCCAGCCGATCCGCCCCAGCCACACGATCGCGCCGAAGAGCACGAGCCGCGCCACGAGCCCGCGGGCCTTCTCGCCGGTGGGCAGCGCCGAGAGCAGCTCGTCGGCGTGGCGCACGCTGACCTGGATCAGGACCACCGTCAGGGTCAGGCAGCCGATCAGCGCGCTGGCGGCGCCGACCCGCGCCGCGCGGCGGGCCAAGCCGGGTTCGCCCGAGGCCACCGCGTAGCGAGCCATGCGCGCGCCGCGGCGGGCCAGCCCGGCCGCGAGCCCGATCGCCCACAACAAGCCAGCCGCGGTCAGCAGGCCGCGCAGGAAGCCGCGCGCGTAGATCCGGTCGATCCCGAGGGAGACCAGGAAGCCGACGACCAGCCAGATCGGGACCTGCAGCAGCAGGCCCAGCTCCTGGCGCAGGACGTAGCGGCCGAGGAGCCGCCGCGCCTCGCCTTGGCTCACTCCAGCAGTTCCTTGACGCGCGGATCGCTCGCCCCGGCGATCTCCGGGAAGGCGCGCAGGTGCTGCGAGAAGATCTCGGGCGCCTTCGTGTAGTGCTCGCGCGCCTCGCCCAGCAGCTTCAGGGCGCGCTCGACCTCGCCCTCGGCCAGGTCGATCCGGGCCTGGAGCACCCACAGCTGCGCCGCCCGCAGGCCGCGGCGGCGGTGGTCGGGGTCGCCGCTCTTGACCCGTCGCGGGAGGGGAACCCGCGCCAGCGCGCGCCGCGCGTGCGGCAGGCGGCCGGCCTCGAGGTAGAGCCGCCCCAGCTCGAGCCAGTCGTCGCAGTAGGGGTAGACCTCGGGCTTGCCGAGCACCTCGGGGAGCACGTAGCTGGCCTCGAGCTCCTCGGGCGACTGCGTCGCGCCGCGCGCGCGCAGCGCCTCGATGTCGGCCTTGCTCGCCAGGCGCAGTACGGCGGCCCGCGCGGCGCCCACCAGCTGGGCGCCCCCGGGCTTGCCGGCGGCGGCGGCCAGCGCCTCCCAGGCGGCGCTCAGCTCGCCGCGCCGCAGGAGCAGGTAGGCCTTGCGGATCCAGGGGCGCGGCGAGTCCGGCTGGAGCCGGGTCGCCTCGACCTCGAAGCGCTGGAGGGCCTCCTCGAGGGCGGCGCGCTGGTCGCTGCGCACGAGCAGGCAGGCCAGGTAGAAGTCGCGCGCCTGCAGGTCGTAGGGGTCGAGGCGGACGGCGGCCCGGAAGTTGGGCAGCGCCTCGTCGAGCTGGCCGCGTCGGTTGAGCTGGGTGTTGCCGATGTACCAGAACAGGCGCCCGTAGAAGGGGACCAGCCGGCTGGTCATGCGGTTGACCCGCAGCAGCTCGTCGTAGCGGCGCGCCCGCCGCAGGTCGTCGGCCAGCGCGTTGAGCAGGCGGACCTCCTCGCGCGGCTTGCGCCGGAAGAGCCGGTCGGCGCGCTCGAAGGCCTCGGGGTCGCCCTCGCCCGCGGCGACCCGCACGTGGGCGTCGGCCAGGGTCGCCTCGAAGGAGTCGCCCAGCTCGACCCCCTCCAGGTAGCTGCGCGCCCCGGCGGGGTCCTCGCGGACCAGGGCCAGGCGAGCTTGCGCGGCGGCCAGGGCCGGGGCCAGCGGGCCGGGGCTGCCCTGGTCGCGCCGGAGCGCGATCCGGCTCTCGACGCGGGTCGCGAGCTCGCGCTCGCCCTGGATCGCGGCCGCGAGGGCCAGGTGGAGCAGGAGCGCGTCGCGCAGGGAGGGCGCGGCCTCGCTGCCGGCCTGCTCGATCGCCTCCAGGGCCGCGCCGGCCACGGCCACCGCGGCCGCAGGGTCGCCGGCCATCAGCGCAGCGCGCGCCTCGGCCGCGCGGATCTCGAGGCGCATCACGGGGCCCCGCTCGGCGGCGGCCTCCGCGGCCGCCGCCAGGTCCCGGCGCGCCTCGGCCGGCTGGAGCAGCTGGAGCTGCAGCTCGCCGCGCCGCTGGAGCGCGCGGGCCAGCTGGGGGTGCTCGCTCAAGAGCTGGTCGAGGTCCTGCTTGGCCTTGGCGTAGGCCTCGGGCGTGTTCTTGGCGCTGGCCCGCTGCCAGGCCGCGTCGGCCCGCTCGTCCAGGGCGGCCTGCGCCGCGCGCAGCTCGTCGGCCTCCAGCCGCTCGCGCGCCTCGCGGGCGCGCCGCTCCTCGGCCTCGCGCCAGGACATGAAGGCGTAGCCGCCGCCCACGGCGCAGACCCCGGCCAACCCGGCCAGGAGCGCGGCCAGGGGCGCCAGGACCCGGCGCCGGCGCAGGGACATTCGCAGGCGCTTGAAGGCCGAGGGCCCGCCGCCCACCACGCGCTGTCCGGCGAGGAAGCGCTCCAGGTCGTCGGCGAAGGCCTCCGCGCTGGGGTAGCGGTCGTTGGGGTCCTTGGCCAGCGCGGCGCGCAGGATCGCGCGCAGGTCGCTGGGGATCCTGGAGGCCAGGCTGGGCCCGTCCAGCTCGGGCGGGGGCGCGAAGGGGGGCGGGGTCGCCTCGATCGCCAGGGCCGGCTCGGGCAAGGTCCGCGGCAGCTTGCCCGAGGGGGTGCGCGAGCCGACCTCGGTCTGCTCGGCGGAGTCGCCCACGGCCGAGGCCGTCGACTGCAGCTTCTTGGAGTTGATCGAGCTGCTGTCGTGGAGGGGCGCGCGCCGGTCGGGGGCCGAGTAGCGCGTGCCGTCCCAGTCGGGCTCCTCGTGCAGGATCCGCGTGTAGAGGTCGAGCACGGTCCGCGAGCGGAAGGGGTAGCGGCCCGTGACGCACACGAAGAGCATCACGCCCAGGGCCCACACGTCGGCGCGCCCGTCGACGCCGGCCGCGCCGAGCTTGATCTGCTCGGGCGCCATGAAGAGGGGCGTGCCGAGCCGGTCCTGGGTCCGCGTCAGCTCGGCGCCCTCGGCGTCCTCGTCCTTGGCCAGGCCGAAGTCGGCGACCAGGGGGCGGCCGTTGGGGTCGAGCAGCACGTTGGCCGGCTTGAGGTCGCGGTGCACGACG
>CALDQK010000528.1 GCA_937911525.1 uncultured bacterium | reverse complement strand
GGCGGCCATCTCCTCGCGCTCGGCCTGGCTCGCGCGGTAGACCGAGCGGCGCACGTCCGTCCAGAAGCCGGTCGGCTTGAGCCCCGCCCCCTCGAGGTGGGGGTGGTAGTGGAGCGCGCTCTGGTCGATCTCGGGCAGCTCCTCGACGAGGTTCAGCTCGACCAGGTTGGTCCAGGGGCGCTTGACCCGCCACCACTCGCCGCGCTGGACCTGCAGGAGGAAGCGAGCGCGGTCCTGGCGGATCGCCTCGCGCAGGGCCGGGATCCGCTCGCGCCCCTTGCGCTCGACCTTGCCCAGGCCGACCAGGCGCTTCAGCAGGGCCGCGCGGCCGACGCGCTTGGTGATCCCCGCCTTGGGGACCAGGCGCAGCCACACCGGGCGACCCGCGATCTGGAAGGGCACGCCGGGGAAGTAGTGGTTGTTGAAGAAGTCGTGGGGGTCGCCGAAGGGCGAGCGCGTGGCCACGTGCGTGAAGCGCTCCAGCCACGCGGTCAGGAGCAGGTCCTGGTCTCCGGGGCGGGTCTTGGTGTCGAGGGCGTGGTCGGCGCTCGTGAAGCGGATCGCGAGGCTGAGCGCGTCGTCGCCGTCCGGCTCGCTCCCGTCCTGCTTCAGCCGCTGGAGGCCGCTCCCCAGCCGGATCAGGGCCTGGCCGGCGAGCTCCTCGGCGACCTTGCTGAACTCGGCGTCGCGCGGCGAGAGCGAGGTGACGGTGGCCTTGAACACGTGGCCGTCGGGGTGGAAGAAGCGCGCCTCCTTAGCGCGGGTGCCGCGCGCGAAGAGCGGCGCGAGGGTCTCGCCCAGCCAGCCGCTCACGGCGCCGGGGCGGACGAACTCGACCTGGTCGGCGCTGAGCACGCCGCGCTGGCCCGCGGCGCGGACGCGCAGCCAGAGGCGGCCGCCGACCTCCTTGCTGTCCGTCACGAGGACCGAGGAGTTGGCCTTGATCTCGGCCACGCGCTTGGCGCCGAGGCCGGTCCCGCTCAGCAGGCCGACGTCGCCGCGGGTCGCGCCTTCGAGGGCGACCACGCGCCCGCCCTCGAGCAGGAGGCCGACCTCGCAGCCCTCGAGCTCGGGTTGGCTGAGGGCGCGCGCCAGGCCTGGGCTCATGTCACCGGCGCGCAGCAGGGCGCGGGGGGAGGTGCAGAACACGCGGAGGGGGTCGCGCAGGACCTGGCCCTCGGCCTTGGTCGCGCTCTGGCCGAGGGCGAGCGAAGGCAGGGCGAGGCTGAGCAAGGCAGCGCAGGCGAAGGTCCGGGTCGGGTGCATGGGGGGTCCTCTCGGTCCACCTCTGCGCAAGCGAGGGGCCGCGAGTGACCCACCTAGACCATTGGACTTAGCCCTGGCGATCGTCCAGGGAGGTCATCCCCGGAGGGGCTGGGTTTCAGCGAGAGAAGGAATTGAAACCGCTGCACCGGAGCGCGGGCTCAGTCTTCGTCGTCCTCTTCGTCCTCGAAGAGTCCCAGCGCCCGCTCGACGCGGAGCCAGGCGGCGAAGACCTCACCGTCCTCGTGATCGGGCCAGACCTCGGGCGGGAACCAGTTGCCGAGCTCGGTCGCGAACAGGCGCGGGAAGCTCTCCTCGAGCCAGGCCTCCGCGTCCTCGGGCTCGCCGCCCGGGACCAGGTAGACGTTGCGCCAGGGGTCGGGGACCAGCTCGGCGCTGGTGATCCCCTTCTCGTTGGCGAGGATCCAGTCCAGGAAGGGCTGCTTGGGCTCGACCAACAGCGCGCTGTGCTCGCTCAGGTGCTCGATCACGGTCAGACGCGGATCAAGCGGAGGCGGCGCGGGCCGGCTGGCCGCAGACCTCGTCGTAGAGGTCCAGCAGGCGGTCGAAGGTCCGCGTCCAGGAGCTGCGCGCCTCGACGTGTTCGCGGCAGAAGGCGGGCGAGATCCGCCGCTTGGCGACCTCGTGGAGGGCGCGGGCGAAGTCGGCCGGGTCGCTGGGGCGCGCGAGCGCGCCGACCTCGTCGGTGACGAGGTCGCGCGGGCCCCCCTGACGGACGGCGACGACCGGCAAGCCAGAGGCGAGGCCTTCGAGCACGGTCAGGTTGAAGGTCTCGTTGGGGCTGGGGACCGCCAGCACGTCTGCCTGGCGATAGCGCTGGGCGAGCTCTTGCCCGTAGGGGATCGCGCCCAGGAAGCGGACCCGGCCGTCGCCGGCGGCCTGGCGCTCCAGCTGGCGTCGCAGCGGCCCGTCGCCGACCAGGGTCAGGCGGTAGCGCTCGCGCGGGGTCAGCCGCTGGAAGGCGTCGAGCAAGACCTCGAGGTCCTTCTCGCGCGAGAGGCGGCCCACGTAGAGCAGCTCGACGATGTCTTGCGCCTCGCGCTGGTGAGGCTGGAAGAGCTCGAGGTTGACCCCGAGCTGCACGCGCTGCAGCGGGACACGGAACCCCGCCTGGCGCAGGCGCTCCTCGATCGGCGCCGAGGTGACCACAACCCGCTCGCAGTAGCGGTTGCAGTAGTCGACGTAGCGCCAGGTCGCGCGCTCCGCCGTCGCCGCCAGGAGCGGCCCGAGGCGCGAGGCGCGGGGGCGCGCGATGAAGGTCGGCAGGTGGACGTGGTAGAAGCCCACCACCGGGACCTGGGGCAGCGCGCTCTTGGCGACTTGACCCAGCAGGTAGGCGCAGTCGACCTCGACGATGTCGGGGCGCAGGTCGCGCAGGATCCGCTTGACCTCCTTGACCCGCGCCAGCACGCGGTGCTGGGGGTTGCTGGGGAGGCTGGGGCTCTTGACCGTGATCAGCGTGCTCCCGAAGAGCTGACGCCGCGTGTCGCGCCGCCCAGGCACCACGATCGTGTGGCGGACCGGCGAGCCCTGCTCCCGCTGCGCGGCGAGGTGGCGGGCCTTCTCGAAGAGGTAGGTGTTGACCCCGCCCTCGCCGTGGTCGATGTAGAGCGTCGTGAGATCGCAAATGTGCATCAGGGCAAGGTTCCTGAGGCGGTCGACGGGTGGGTGGGCCAGTCCATTCGGAAGGATACTAACCCTCGGCAAGGACTGTATCTACGATCAACCCTCCCTCGTGCTAGGTTCTCGGGCCATGAGTGACTCGGAGACGCCTCAGGCCTCTTCGGAGGGCCCAGCGCCCTCAAAGAGGCCAGACGCTTTCGCGCGGCTGACGACCCAGCGGGCCGACGAAGAGCTGATCACGCCCGAAGGCACGCACTACGAGCGACAGCGTCGCGAGCGGCCGCGGCGACTCGGACGACGGATTCGCGGCTTCTTCTCCCGGATCGGGGTGAACCTCGTCGCCTGGGGCTTCCCCTTCCTCTACATCGCCTATTGCTGGCTGGTGAAGGTCACGAGCCGGGTCGAGCTCGACACCTACAGCGAGGAGCTGAACACCGCGCTCGACCGCTACGGCCGCTTCGTGGGCGTGCTCTGGCATCAGGAGGTGTTCACGGTCGCCTACTTCTACGGCGAGTTCAAAGCGCACACCCTGGCCAGCACGGGCAACTTTGGACAGATCATCGCGTCAATGCTCGAGCGCTGCGGCTACACGGTGTTCCGCGGCGGCTCCAGCACCGGGCGCGCTCGCCGCCGCCGGGTCCTGCCGAGCATGATCCACCACATGCGCGAGCACGCCCACGAGCGCGTGTTCTACGGAATCACCGTCGACGGCTCGAAGGGGCCGCCGCTCGAGCTCAAGTCGGGCGCGCTCGTGATCGCCCGCTCCTGCGGAGTGCCGGTGTATCTGTGTCGCCTCCAGACCGGGCGCCGCTTCGAGGCGAAGACCTGGGATCGGACCGCGATCCCGCTGCCCTTCGGGCGGATCAAGGCCCGCTTGATCGGACCCTTCTGGATCCCGCCCGACTGCAGCTCCAAGGACATGGAGGGCTACCGGGCGCACATCCAGCACGAGCTGCTCGAGCTCAAGGAGATGCTCCACGTCGAGGTCGACGGCAAGCCCGATCGAAGGAGCTTCCCCGAGGACTTCGAGCCGCGCTGGAAGGCCGGGGAGGTGGAGGGGGTTCCCTATGGCCCCTATGACCTGCAGGTCGAGCCGCCGCCCTGGTTCGTGAAGTGCGGGGACCCCAAGAAGGGGGTCGCTGAGTCGACCGAGACCGAGTCCGAGGGAGCGACGATCGAGTCCGAGTCCGAGGGGTCGACGACCGAGTCCGAGGGAGCGACGGCCGAGACCGAGGGACCGACTGCCGAGACCGAGGGACCGACGACCGAGTCCGAGTCCGAGGGGCCGACGTCCGAGTCCGAG
>CALDQK010000527.1 GCA_937911525.1 uncultured bacterium | reverse complement strand
CAGCCCGACGATGAACTGCGCCTCGACGAAGATGTCGGCCTCGCGCAGCAGGCGTCGGGCCAGGTTCTCGCGCTTCGCGGAGAGCGCGTCCGCTCGAGCGAGGGTCACCTCGAGCCGCTCGTCGCCCAGCAGAGCGCGGGCGTCTCGCAGCTCGTCCTTGCGCAGCGCTCGCTCGACGAGCCCCAGGGTCAGACGCCAAGCCAACTCCGCGGGAGGCTCCGGCAGCGCGGCCACCTCCCGCAGCCCCTCGGCGAAGCGCCGCTTGGTCAGGTGTTCGCGCAGCCGCGCCTCCTGCGCGGCGGGCGCGAGCGCGTCTCCCCCTCCGGCGAGGGGGGTCGGCGTCGGGGCCGCGACCCGCGCCGGCGAGAAGGCCACGAACAGGGCTGGGATCCCGACCCCGATCACGATGCACGCGACCAGGAGCGGGAGCGAGAAGCGACGGCGGGCGTAGCTCCAGGCGCGGCCCGCGGCCGTCGAGGTCCGCGCCAGCACGGCCTCCCCGCGCTGGTAGCGCTCGAGGTCCTCGCGCAGGGCCTGCGCGCTCTCGTAGCGGTGCTCCGGCTCGGGCTCCAGGCAGCGCAGGCAGATCGCCTCGAGCACCCGGTCGACCTCGGGCCGCAGCCGGCTCGGCGGCTTGGGCGGCTCCTGCATCCGCGACACGACCTCGACCAGGCTCTCGCCCGTGAAGGGGGCCTGCCCGGTCAGGAGCGCGTAGAGGGTGGCTCCCAGGCCGTAGACGTCGGCGGCGGGGCCGACCTCGCCGTCGCCGCGGACCTGCTCGGGAGCCCAGTAGCCCGGCGTGCCCATGAAGCGGCCGGTCTGGGTCAGGTGGCTGTGGGAGTCGAGGTCCTTGGCGAGCCCGAAGTCGGTCAGGCGCGGCTCGCCCTCCGCCATCAGCACGTTCGCCGGCTTGACGTCGCGGTGCACCACACCCTGGTCGTGGGCGTGCTGGAGCGCCGCCGCCAGCTTGGCGGCCAGCGCCGCCGCCGCGCGCGGCTCCAGCGGCCCCTGGCGCTCGAGCTGGCGCTCGAGGGAGTCCCCCTCGACGAGGTCCATGACCAGGTAGGGGTTGCCCTGGTGCTCGCCCACGGTGTGGACCCGGACCACGTGCGGGTGATTGAGGCGCGCGAGGGCCTCGGCCTCGCGCGCGAAGCGCTTGCGCTGCGTCGCCCCCGCCCCGCCGCCTGCCAGGAGCACCTTGACCGCGACCTCCCGATCGGCGCGGGGGTCGCGGGCGCGGAAGATCACCCCCATCCCGCCGCGGGCGATCTCCTTGGTGATCCGGTATTGGCCGACGCGCGCCTGCACCCCCGCAGTGTGCCAGGCGCCCGTCGACCGCGCCGCCTGACGTAGAGTCCCCCCATGCACGACCCCCTGGTGGTCCGCGCCTGGTCCCAGGTGGCGGCCGACTACGACGCCGAGTGGGGCCCGCGCTTCGCGCCCTTCCTCGCCGACGCGCTGGCGGCCTTCGCCCCGGGGCCGGGACCCCTGCTCGTCCCCGGCTGCGGGCCCGGAGAGGAGGTCGCGCGCCTCGCCGAGCGCTTCGAGGGGCGTCGGATCCTCGCCAGCGACCCAGCGGAGCCGATGCTCGCCCGCGCCCGAGCTCGCCTGGCTGGGCTCGAGCGCGTCGAGCTGAGCCTGGCCGCGGCCGACGAGGTCCCGCCCCTCGCCGACGCCGGCGGGGTGTTCTCGAGCTTCACGCTCCAGCTGCTGCCCGAGCGCGCGGCGGCCCTGAGGGCCTGGCGCGCTGCCCTCGGGCCGGCAGGCCGGATCGCGGTCGTGTTCTGGCCGCGCCAGCGCGAGGAGGACGCCTGGGGACACCTGGGGCGCGCGATCGAGGGCGCGACCGGCAAGCCCCGCCCCGACTGGGAGGTGCCCCTGCGCGCTCAGCTCCCCGAGCTGGGGCTCCGCCTGGCCGAGGCGCGCGACCTGCAGCACGAGGTCGCTTACCCCTCACCCGAGGCCGCCTGGCGGCTGCTCCGCGACGCCTGCTCGCTGCAGGTCCTGCTGGCCCGCATGGGGCCCGCGGCCACCCGCGCCTGCGAAGAGCGCTGGCTGGCCGACCACGGCCTGCGCGAGCGCGCAGGCCAGTGGGTGCACCGCCCCTGCGCCCGCCTGTGGCTGCTCGAAGCGCTCGGAGAAGGGGTGGCTTAGGGGCGGTTCTCCCAGCCCTACCCAAGAGGCGCCAAGACAGATCGGGTTGCACGTTGGCCGTCTTGCGAGAGCCCCGCAGACGCGCTCATGGCGGAACGTTCTCGGCGAGGAGTTACCGGCCGAGGAAGCTGGTCAAGACGGCGTCCCAGGCGCAGGCCGAGCCGAGGGCCGCGAGCTGGTAGGCGTTGACCGCCGGGTCCGCGGCGAGCTCGCCGGTGCTGGCCGCGAAGAGCACGTCGCCGTCGCTCAGCCCGTGGAAGGGGTGGATCGCGCGGGCCATGGACGTGTGGACCTCGCGCGCCAGCTGACGCAGCGCGTAGGGCGTCAGGCGGCGGTTCGTCACGACCGCGGTCAGGGTCGTGTTCCCGCCTCGCGGCGCCCGCTTGGGCGCCACGATCGTCTCGGGGCCGACCGCGTAGCGCTTGCCCGTGGTGGGGTCGAGGTGGCCGCGCACGACCTGCCCTTCGCGGTCGACGATCGCGCCCAGGGCGTTGACGACGCTGATCACGAGGATCCGCGTCTTGCCGGCCTTGCGGAAGGCCGCCCCTTGCCCCGCCAGCTCGGGCGAGAGGCGCGGGAACCACTTGCCCACGCTGGCCGAGGCCCCCGCTCCGCGGGCGCCCCGCGGCGCGATCCCCGGCTTGGCCGCGGCGAGGGCCGCCCGCCCGAGGGCCGCGTCGGGAGCCAGCTTGCGCTTGGCCCGCTGAGCGGGCAGGTCGTAGATCGCCGCGGCGCTGACCCGGGCCAGCTGCTCCCAGTCGACCGAGCCCTGGCGCGCCTCCCACAGGGCGCGCCGGACGCCGTCCGCGGCGGCGAGGCCGTAGACGGCGCCGCCCGAGAAGCAGATCGCGTCCAGCTCGGCGCCGCTGTCGCGGGCCACGTCCACGAAGCTGGTGGCCGGCCCGCCCCCGCGGACGTCGGCCACGCAGAGCGCGCGGCGCGGGAAGCGCAGCACGCTGACGCCGGTGGGTCCGCGCGGGTCGAGGGCGCAGCCGACCTCGACCCCCTTCAGGTCGAAGCGGAGCGCGTGCCGCCCAGGGTCCGTGTCGTAGCGCGGCTGGGCGGCGTCTTGCGCGCGCGCCAGGCCGGCGGCCCCGAGGCTCAGCGCTCCTGCGGCCAGGAGCTCGCGACGGGTGGGCTCGCTCATGGGGCCTCCAGGCGGGTGGCCGAGGCCACCAGGCGCGGGTGGAAGTGGGCCGGCAGGGTGGCGGGGTCGCCGAACTCGACCAGGTAGATCGCCTTGAGCGCGGTGTGCCAGGCGCGCTTCAGCCCGCGATAGAGCAGCGTCTTGGGGCTGGCGCGGAAGCGGAAGCGCGGGCTGTGGAAGCGGAGCTCCCGCCCGCCCGCCTCCTCGAGCACGTAGCGCAGGCTCGACTCGGTGAAGGCCGTGCGGTGGGTGAAGTCGCCGTAGCGCAGGTAGACCCCCGCGAAGGAGACGGCGTGCGGGACCGAGATCACCAGCCGCCCGCCCGGGCGGAGCAGGCGCAGCAGGCCCTGCACGGTCGGCAGGGTCCGCTCGTGCTCGAGGTGCTCGACCACGTCCTTGGCCAGCACGAGGTCGTAGCGGCCAGGGTGCTCGGCCAGCCACTGGGTGGGGGTGGCCGAGGCGTGGAGCGCGCTGGCGCGGCCGGCGAGGCGCGCGACCCCCTCGGCGTCGATGTCGAAGGCCTCGACCTCGCGGAAGCCCGCCGCGCGCAGATAGTCCACGCCGTGGCCGCGCCCGGCCGCGTAGTCGAGGGCCCGCTCGCGCCGCGCCGGGAGGGCCTCGTCGAACCAGACCTGGTAGCCCTCGCGCACGCGCGCCGGGTCCTCGAGGTCGTGGCGCTCGAGGTGCTGGCGGTAGGCCTCGCTCACGGGAGCGCCACGCCCTCGGCGCGGAGCAGCTCGCAGAGCGCCAGGAGGGGCAGGCCCTGGATCGCGCTGTGGTCGGCGCTGCGGATCGCGCTGAACAGGGTCACGCCGCGCGCCTCGAGCTTGTAGGAGCCGGCGCAGTCGAGGGGCTGGTCGGCCTCGACGTAGCGGCGTCGCTCCTCCTCGCTGAGGGGGCGCATGTCGAGCTCGGTCACGTCCTCGTGGCAGACGCAGCGCTCGCCGCGTGCCACGCAGATCGCGCTGATCAAGCGGTGGGTCCGGCCCGCCAGGCGAGCGAGCTGCTCGACCGCGCGCTCCGCGCTGCCGGGCTTGTGGAGGACCTCGTCGTCGAGGACGCACACCTGATCGCCGCCGATCACGATCGCCCCGGGGTGGCGGGCGGCGACGGCGAGGGCCTTGGCGCGCGCGAGGGCCGCCGCCACCTCGCGGGGCGTCGCGCCCTGGGGCTCGGCCGCGCGCTCGTCGACGCCCGGCGCCTCGCAGCTGAAGGGGACGCCCAGCTGCTCGAGCTGGGCGCGCCGATAGGGCGAAGTGCTGGCCAGGATCAGCGGCGGGGTCGTCACGCCGCGAGGTTAAACGGAGCCGCGCCCGCGCGGTGAGCGCGGGCGCGGTCGAGGACTTGGCGGAGAGCGCCTACTCGGACTTGGCGAAGGCCTCGTCGACCTTCTTCTGCAGCTCGCCCGAGCCGTGCATCTCCATCACGATGTCGCAGCCGCCGATGAACTCGCCGTCGATGAAGACCTGCGGGATCGTAGGCCAGTTGCTGACCGCGCTGACGGCGTAGCGGTACTCCGGGACCTCGAGCACGTTCTTGTGCCCGAAGGGCTTGCCGAGCGACTGCAGCGCCGAGACCGCGCGGGCCGAGAAGCCGCACATCGGCTGGCTGGCGGTGCCCTTCATGAAGATCATGATCCGGTTGTCGGCGATCCGCTGCTGGACGTCCTGCTGCATGTCCTCGCGCCCGGGCGGCGGGGGCGGGGTGCCGCCCTCGAGCGAGAAGCCGTAGGACATGCCGTTGCGGACCCAGTCGATCGTGAGGCCCGAGACGGCGGACTCGAGGGCCTTGTCGGCCACCACCGTCAGGCCGGCGACCTCGAAGCGGACGTCGCTGCCGACCGGCTCGTCGAGAGCCAGCCCGAAGCGGGCGCCCTCGAGGGTCACGCGGACCGCGGTCCCCGGCTCCTCGTTGGCCAGGTATTCCTGCAGCTTCTCGAGCGCGGCGGGGCTGACCTTGACGCCCTCGCCGGCGCCGGCGGCCGGAGCCGCGGCGGGCGCCTTCTCGGTCGGCGCGTTGGCGGCGGCCCAGGCGTCGAAGCCCCCGGCCATGTTCTTGACGGAGCTGAAGCCCTCCTTGAGGAGGTGCTCGACCACGGCCTTGCTGCTGTTGCCGCGATAGCAATAAATCACGTAGTCCGCGGACTTGTCCTTCTCGGCCAGGAAGGCCTGAATGTTGGCGTCTCCGAGCAGCTCGGAGCCCGGGATCCGGCTGGTCGAGTGCGCCTGCGGGTCGCGCACGTCGACGAAGATGGCGCTGCCGGAAGCGTGCAGCGGCTGGGCCTCGCTGACCTCGATCTCGGGAACACTCATTGCTCGCTCCTTGTCGCCACCCCTCTAGGTGGCTAATGTTGGCGCCGGTGAAGCTCTCGGCGCAAGAAGAGTATGGGATTCGTTGCCTGCTGCAACTGGCACGGCATGACGAGAGCGTGACCGTGGGCGAAGTCGGGGCCAAGGAGGGGCTCGGAGAGCCCTACGTGGCCAAGCTCTTGCGCGTCCTGCGGCAGGGTGGGCTGGTCGAGAGCATCCGCGGCAAGCACGGCGGCTACCGGCTGGCGCGCCCGGCCGAAGAGATCCGCATGAGCGAGGTCATCGCGGCCCTCGGGAGCGAGCTCTACTGCGCCAATGACTTCTGCGAGCGCTTCGCTGGCGACCGCAGCGTGTGCGTCCACTCCAGCGAGTGCTCCCTGCGGAGCCTGTGGGAGGGGATCCACGGCGTCGTGCACCTGCTGCTCGAGCGCTGCACCCTGGCCCAGCTCGCCAGCAGCGAGCACGACATGCGCTCCTGGGTGGCCGCTCAGCTGGCCCAGATCTCGGCGGAGCTGAGCGCGCCCAAGTCGCCCAAGCCGCGCGGCTGCTCGCTCCCCACCCACCACTCCTAGATCCAGCACTCCTGGACCCGACGGACTCCCTGCTGCGTGAGGGAGAACCACCGTTCTGTCTGGGTTTGCGCAAGTCATCGAGATACCCGAAATAGGGTCGCCATTGCTCGCGTTAGGGCCTCCATGAGCACCCTCGCACGCGTCGGTCAGAATGTATACCATTCCGTATGGATTGGTAACAGGACGGAGGCACCCCATGAGACCCATTGACCTAGTGCCGCCCAGCACCCGCTGGGCAGAACGCGTCCTCTGTGCGGCCCCTGGCTGCAGCAACCCCACCCGGGAGCGCAAGCCATATTGCACGGAGCACATCGACCAACTGGAGTACGTTCAGCAGCTCAAGGACACCTTGGCTGGAGTCGAAGACGAGCAGGCGCGTGTGCGCCGCAAGGGCGCCAAGGCCGTCGATCCGACCGGGATCACCGCGCAGGAGATCCTGCGCGAGCTGCGCCTGCACGGTGACCGCACGGCTCGCCGCCTGAGCCGCGACCTCAAGCTCGAGACCGAGCTGGTGGACGCCTACCTGCGGGCCCTCTCGCTCGGGGGCGAGGTCGAGCTCCGCCCCGGCAACCGGGGCCACATGGTGGCCTCCTTTGGCCAGAGCTCGCGCGTCGCCTAGCGCCTTGCGCCGCAGGTCGCCCGGCGGGTAGCGTCGCGGCAGGGGTGGGGTAACTCCCACCCCTGTTTGCGTTTGGAGCAGCGTGACGATCTGGCCCCCGGCGGCAACCAACCCCCTGTGAACGAGCGCGAGCGGGAACTGCTCGAGCGCGCGCGCGCGGGCTCCGAGGAGGCCTTCACGGAGCTGGTGCGGCTGCACCAGGGCGCCGTGCGGGCCTACCTCGGACGCCACGCGCGCGAGCGCGAGCTGGTCGACGACCTGGCGCAGGAGGTGTTCGTGGCGGCCTACCGGGGCTTGGCGACCTATGGCGGAGAGAGCGCGCTGCGGCTGTGGCTGCTGGGGATCGCCCGCAACCAGTGGCGGCTCTACCTGCGCGGCGAGATCCGCCGCCGCGAGCGGCAGGACAAGCGCCTGGCGCTCGAGCTGGCGCGCTGGCGCAGCGAACGCCTGGACGAGGAGCAGCCCGAGCAGGTCGAGCGCGAGCTGACGGCCCTGGAGCGCTGCCTGGCCGGCCTGCCCGCCGCGAGCCGCGAGCTGGTCGAGGCCCACTACTTCGAGGGTCTGGCGGCGGCCGAGATCGCCCGCCGGACGGGGCGCAAGCCGAGCGCCGTGCGGATGACGCTGCTCCGGGTGCGCCAGCGCCTGCGGAGCTGCGTCGAGCGCCGCGTGGTGGGGACCTAGTGGAGCGCGCCGCGCTGGAGGAGCTCTGGACGCGCTACCTGAGCGCCGAGCTGAGCGAGCCCGAGGAGGACCAGCTCGCCCAGGCCTTGAGCGACGACGCCGCGCTCCGCGCCGAGCTCCTGGCGGACCTGGAGCTCGACGGTTGGCTGGCGGCCCTCGGCGCGAGCGCCCGGGACGGCGACGTCTTCGCGCGCCAGCTGGGCGAGCGCCTGGCCGCTGAGCGCGACGGCGAGGACTTCGTCGCGCGGGTGGCGGCTCGCCTGCGCGAGGAGCGAGTCCCCGCTCAGGACGCCGCCCCCATGGCCCCGACGCCCAAGGCCCCGACGCCCAAGGCCACGACGCCCAAGGCCCCGACGCCCAAGGCCCCGGGCCGGAGGCGAGGCGCGACCCGCCGGCGAGCGACGAGCGGGCTCCCCCTGGGTCCCGTGCTCGCGCTGGCCGCGGGCCTGCTCGTCGTGGTCGCGCTGGTCCTGGGCCGGCCAGGCGCGTCGCCCCGGGTCGCGCTCGGGCCCGCGACTCCGAGTCCCAGCCGCCCCGCCGCGACTCCGCTTCCGCCGACGCCCCGCCCCTCGGATCGGCCAGCCCCCCCTCCGACCTCGCCGAGCCCCTCCCCGAGTTCGAGCCCCGCAGCGAGCCCCTCGCCCCCGCCGAGCCCCTCGCCCCCGCCGAGCCCCTCGGTCCGCCCGAGCCCCTCGCCCCAGCGGAGCCCGAGCCCGAGCCCCTCGCCCCAGCGGAGCCCGAGCCCGGGTCCCTCGCCCCAGCCGAGCCCGGGCCCCTCGCCTCGGCCGAGCCCGAGCTCGGGCCCCTCGCGTCGACCGAGCCCGAGCCCCTCGCCGGCCAGGACTCCAGCGCCGGCCACGACGCCGACGCCCGCGCTGGCGGTGGCCTCGCTGCGCGGGGTCGAGCTGCAGCAGGAGGGCGGCTGGAGCGCGCCGCCCGAGGGCTGGAGCTGGCCGGTCGGGGCCGAGCTGCGCGCCGACCGCGGCGGGGGCCGGATCGTCCTGGCCAGCGGCGCGGTCGTGTCCCTCGAGCGCGGCGCGCGCGTGCGGCTGCGCGAGCCGGACCCACCGCGGCTGCGGCTGGAGGCCGGCGCGCTCTACTGCGCGGTCCCCCCCGCCGAGCGCGCGCCCCAGGGGACCCGCTTCGCGGTCGAGACCGCCGAGCTCGAGGCCCTCGTGACGGGGACCGAGTTCGGGGTCGAGCGCAAGGGCACCACGACCAGCGTCGCGGTCGCGGGAGGCGTGGTCCGCTGCCGCAACGAGGCGGGCGAGCTGGAGCTGCGCGCGGGTCAGACCACCCGCTCCCGGCGGGGTCGCGCGCCGGGCAAGGCGCGCTTCGGCGACGCCGACGCGCTCTTCCGCTGGCGCCGGCGGCTGGACCCGCCCGAGCTGCCGGTGTTCCGCTACGACTTCGAGCGCGGGGCGACCCCGCCCGAGTGGGTCCAGGGCGAGGTCGCCCAGGGCGCGCCGCGGCGCGGGCGCAACCGCTTCGCGCTGCGCGCGACCCAGCTCACGCCCGGCAAGCCCGCCGAGGGCAGCGCGGTCAACCTCGCGATCCCGGTCCCTCAGCAGGTGCGCCAGCGCCCGCGCCTGGTCCGCTTCCGCTACTACACCGAGCAGGCGGGCGAGCTCGGGGTCCAGCTCAAGGACGAGACCTGGGGGGACAACTGCAAGCACCCCTTCTTCCGCGCCGTGACGGGCGCCTGGGAGCGCGTCGAGCTGCCCTGCGAGCGCTTCCTGGCCTGGCCCCAGGGCAAGGCCGACCCCCAGCGCCCGATCCGACCGGGGGACCAGCTGCGCTACCTGCAGATCCGCTTCATCGGCGGCCTCGCGCCCTCCTACGTCGACGATGTCGAGCTCGTAGAGCAGGAGAGGTAACGACTTAGGCCAAAGTGTGACGCTCGCCGGGGAGGCGGCAACTCGGGGGTTGGAGAGAGGGAGGACCACCCCGTGAGGAACCCGCGATGAAGATTCTCGAGCTGCGCGCCCCCCTGACCTGTCTGTTCGGCCTGCTCCTCGCCGCTGGCTGCGCCGGCTGCAACTCGGGCTCGCGCGACGGCGCCACGCCGACCCAGTCGACCCAGGCCCCCGCCACTCAGGCGCCCACGACCCAGGCCCCCGCGGCCCCCACGGCGCCCACGACCAGCGGCGCCTCGTCCTCCCTGGCGCCCGCCCCCGCGGCGCCGGCCGGCGGCCCGATCCAGACCTTCGCCAGCGGGATCACTCCGACCCAGGAGCTCTTCGTGGCCACCACGGGCGACGACCAGAGCGGCGACGGCAGCGCGGCGCGCCCCTTCGCGACCCTCCAGCGCGCGGCGCAGCAGGCGGCCCCGGGCACGGCGATCCGGCTCCAGCCCGGCACCTACGCCGGCGGGGTCTCGCTCGGCAACCTCTCGGGCGCGCCCAGCGCGCCGATCTGGATCGGCGGCGTCCCGGGGCAGGCCAAGCCCGTCCTGCAGGGCGGCAACACGGGGATCCAGCTCTCGCGCGTGCGCTACCTCGTCCTGGCGGACCTCGTGGTCAGCGGCGCGGCCCTGAACGGGATCAACGTCGACGACGGCGGCGCCTACGCGGACCCGGAGGCGACCCGCTACGTGTCCCTCGAGCGGCTCGAGATCCGCGACGTGGGGACGGGCGGCAACCACGACGGGCTCAAGCTCTCGGGCCTCGACGACTTCTTCGTGCTCGACTGCGTGATCGAGCGGATCGACGCCGGGAGCGGGATCGACCACGTCGGCTGCCATGCGGGCCTGATCGCGCGCTGCCGGCTGGTCGACACGGGCAGCAACGGGATCCAGCTCAAGGGCGGCACCCGCGACGTCGAGGTCCGCTGGTGCACCTTCGTCAACCCCGGCCAGCGCGGGCTGAACATCGGCGGCTCGACGGGCGACCCCTACTTCCGCCCGCCCCTCTCGACCAGCGCCGCCAACGTCGAGGCGAGCCAGATTCGCGTCGTCGGCAACGTGATCCAGGGCGGCGTGACGGCCTTCGGCTTCGTGGGCGCGACCGACTGCGTGGTCAGCAACACGACCGTGATCGATCCGCAGACCTGGCTGTTCCGCGTGCTCCAGGAGCGCACCACGGGCGGCGGCTACACCTTCACCGAGACCCAGAACTGCACCGTCCAGAACACGCTCTTCTACTACTCGAGCGCGAGCATCCGCGCCCACGTCAACGTGGGCCCCAACACCCAGCCCGCGACCTACACCCTGAGCAACAACCTCTACTTCGCCCACGACGCGGCCACCCAGCAGGCGCCCAGCCTGCCCGCCGCGAGCCAGGGCGACGTGCTCGCCGACCCCCAGCTGGTCGACCCCGCCAACGGCGACTACTCGCTCGGCCCCAACAGCCCCGCCCGCGCGGCCGGCCTCGCGCAGCAGCACCTGGCCGAGGACCTGGCGGGCAACGCCTTCCAGGCCACCCCCGCGATCGGCGCCTACGCGGCGAACTGAGCCGCCCGCGCAGGGGGGCGGCCGAGCTGTGCGACCGAGGGTCGCTCAGCGTGGGCGAGCCCAGGCTGAGATAAGCTCGACGGCCATGAGAACCGCGCCTGGTTTCGCCTTGGCGGCCCTCCTGCTCATGGCCGCGCCCGCCCTCGCCCAGGAGGCAGCGCCCTCCTCCGGCAACACCTATGTGCTGGTGGTCGGAGTCGAGGACTACGCCGACCCCCAGATCAAGGACCTCCGCTTCGCCGAGGACGACGCCAAGGCCGTGGCCGCCTTCTTCCGCGCGCGGGTGGGCGCGGAGCGGGTCCGGCTGCTGACGGGCAAGGCGGCCACCCGCCGCGCCGTGCTGGCGGCCTTGCGCGAGCACCTCGTCCAGCGCGCCACGGCCGTGGCGGACACGGCGATCCTCTACTTCGCCGGCCACGGCTTCGCCGACGCCGACGAGACCTACCTGGCCTGCCAGGACACCGAGCTGCGCTACCTGCAGGAGTCGGCGATCCCGCTCTCGAGCCTCCAGACGCGCTGGGCGCGCATCCGAGCCGGGCGGCGGCTCCTGATCAGCGACGCCTGCCACTCGGGCGGCCTGGCCGGCCTGCGCGGCTTCGGCGGGATCGGCAAGCGCGTCCTGGCCAGCCCCCGCGGTCAGACGCCGCGCGGCGTCTCGGCCGTGATCGCGGCCACGGGACCCAGCCAGCTCTCGGCCGAGGACGAGCGGCTCGGGCACGGCGTGTTCACCGCGACCCTGCTGGACGCGCTGGGCGGCGCCGCCGACGCCGACCGCGACGGCGAGGTCGACCTCAGCGAGCTGAAGGACTACCTCACCCGCCACGTCCCGCGCCGGGCGCGCGCCGCCGGTGGCAATCAGACCCCGGAGGTCACGGTTCAGGGGGAGGCCAAGGCGCTGGTGCTGGCCACCAAGGTCGCCCCGCCCCCGCCGACCGAGGCGCCCAGGGGCCTGCGGCTCGAGTTCGAGGCGCCCGCCGCCGACGCCTGGGTCAAGGACGCCAAGGTCGAATTGCGCGGCCGCCTCGTCGGGGCGCAGAGCGTCGCTGGGGCCACGCTCACGCTGGGCGGCGTCCCGACCCCGCTGGATGCGCGCGGCCGCTTCCGCCTCGCCCTCCGCCTGGGCGAGGGCGAACAGCGGCTGGAGGCTCGCGCCCGCGTGGGCCAGCGCGAGGTCCGCGCCGAGCGGCGCTTCTACGTCGACCGCACGCCCCCGCGCTGGCGCCAGCTGGCCCCGCCGCCGCGGACCGCGCAGGGAGCGACCTGCGAGCTGCGGCTCGCGATCGAGGACGCCGCCCCCGCGGTCCGAGTCGAGCTCGCCGGCGCAGACGAGGGCCTCGTCCCGCGCGGGAGCCCCTTCGTCAAGCGCCTGCGGCTGCGGGACGGCCGCAACCGGCTGGCGCTGGTCCTGCGGGACGCGGCCGGCAACGTGAGCGAGGGAGAGCTCTCGCTCCTGCGCGTCTCGGGGCTCAAGCGGCCCCCCAAGCTACTCCCGCCCCTGGCCTGGCCGCCGCGCCTGCGCTGGACCAGCGAGCTCAAGGACGCATACGTCGAGACGCCGGTCGGGTTCTCGGGGGACGGGACCTGGGCGCTCTACGTGACGCGCCAGCGCAAGGAGCGCTACTACGTGCGGGTGCGCCTCAAGGACGGCGCGCTGCACCGCCTGGGCCGGACCGCCCTCGACGAGCAGGAGAACTTCTGGGGCTTCGCCACCCCTCACCGCGACCAGCTCGACGCGAGCGGGAACATCGTCGGGATCTCGACCCACGACGGGACCCGCTTCGAGAAGGGCGGGCAGCCGCGCGCCTTCCGCGCCGACGGCGAAGGCCGAACCCGCCTCTTCCCCTGCACCAGCCAGTCCGCGGTGTGCGCAGCCTTCGTGCCGGGGGGCGTGCTGACCCTGGACGGCGTGATGCCGCGCGGGCCGACGACCAAGACCCGCTACGCCCTGGTCCGCCACGAGGCGGGCCGCGACCCGGAGATCCTGCGTGAGGAGTCCGGCCGCTTCGCCGCCGGCCTGCAGGTCTCTCCCGACGGGCGCCGGGCGGCCTACTTCACCCTCAAGATCGAAGGGCGCCGGATGCTCTTCGAGCTGCGGGTGGTCGACCCCAGCAGCGGCGAGCTGCTCGGCTCGGCCCCGCTCAAGGAGGGAGAGCACCCGCCGCGAATGGCCTGGGACAGCGCCAGCAGCGGGATCTACTTCCACGAGCGCAAGGGCGGGCCGATCCTCCGCTACGAGGTGGCCAAGACCGGCGGCCGCGTGCAGCCGGTCGGCAAGCACTCGGTCGAGCTGGGCGCCGTGCTCCAGCCGGGTTACCTGGCGGTGCGCGAGTGGAGCGGCGGGCGGGTCGGTGTGCTGCGCCTCTCCGACGACTCGCTCGAGCGGCTGCCGGCGGACGTGCAGCAGGTCCTCGGCGGCGGAGGCGCGCACCTGGCGCTGCAGCGCAA
>CALDQK010000526.1 GCA_937911525.1 uncultured bacterium | reverse complement strand
CGTGCTGCAGGTCCTGGCGGCGACCGACCCGCTGCGCCTGCTCCAGCAGGCCGGGTCCCTGCGCGACGACGAGCTGCGTCGGAGCTGCCAGGCGCTCTTGCCCGCGGCGATCGAGGCCCTGTTCCACGCCGAGCTCCTGGCGGTGATCGCGGGCGAGGCGCGCAGCTCGGTCGAGGCCCGCCGGCTGGAGGACGCGCTCCGGCAGGCCGCCGAGCTGGGGCTCGACAAGGCCGCGATCGCGGCCGCCAAGCGGGCGGCCCTCGAGGCGAGCTCGCCTCGCTGGGAGGAGCGCTTCGGCCTGGCGCTCCAGCGCGGCGACGAGAAGACGCTCCTCGAAGGTCTGACCCGCCTGCTCACGATCCCGCCGCGCACCTGGGCGGGTCCGAGCTTCCGCGCCGTGCTCGAGCGCGCGACCACCCGCCTGGCGGAGCCGCTCAGCGACGTCTCGATCCCCCAGCAGCGGGCGCTCCTCCAGCGGCTGATCGTGTTCGACCACCGGCTGGTCTACGGCGTCGACGGGCGGCGCCACGCCGCCGAGCGCTTGACTCGGATCGCCTGGCGCATGCCTCCCAGCGAGGACGAGCGGCAGATCCTGTTCCGCTTCCGCTACGGGAGCGCCTGGGCGCTCCCGCGGCGGGCTCACGCCCGGAGCGGGGCCCTGCGCATCTCCCGCCGCGCGATCGAGTGGCTCGCGCGGCAAGAGGAGGCCGAGCACAGCCGGCTGGCGCGCCTCGCCGCCTGGAACGACCGCTTCGACACCCTCGACGAGCTGAGCGACTACGAGCCGCACCTGCGCGCCTTCTTGCCCGACGTCCTCGAGGCGCCGATCCACGACGTCGCGCCGCGCTACCTGGTCCAGGTCCTCGCCGGGGCGATGCGGACGGTCGGGCGGGAGGTCTCGATCCTGACCCCGGCTGAGCGCCAGCCGATCGCAGCGGCCCTGAGCGACCTGCTCCAGCGCACCCGCCAGGTCCTCGCAGCAGACCCCGTGCGCGACACCGGCGCGCTCGCGAGCTGCATGCAGCTCGAGGCCAGCGCCGTCGGGCTCCAGCGCGACGACGAGGCCCGCAAGGCGCGCCTGGCCGAGCTGGTCGCCGGGCTGCGCCAGCAGATCCAGGCCAAGCCCGAGGCGCGCTACGAGCGTCACCTCCTGGCCGTGCTCCTGTTCCGCGTCGCCCAGAACGACCCCTTCGCCGCCCGCGAAGGCTGCCTGGAGGCGCTGCGCCTCTGGCAGGAGGCGGTCCCCAGCGGCGAGGAGTTCGAGCCCCTGGGCCAATACCTGCGCTGCGGGATCTTCCTGGCGCAGTCCCTGCGCGGCCTGGACCGCGCCGAGGAAGCCTGGAGCGTGCTCCAGGCACCTCGCATGCACCTGCGCGACTCCTACCGCCACTTCACGGGGATCCCGCCGAGCGCGCTGGACCGCATGATTCCGCTGGTCGACTTCACGGGCGAGCTGGCGCGGGTCGCCTGGGCGACGGGTCGCACCCACGAGGCGCGCGCGATCCTGGAGTCGACCCTCGAGGTCGCTCCCTCGCCACGGATTCGCCGCCAAGTCAGCGAGCTCTTGAGCGAGCTGGAGCGCCAGACCCCGGGGCAGAGCGTCCCTGACGCTCCCAAGGACCCGGCCCAAGATCCCGACGGGGAGCCGGAGGAGGGAGACCCAGAGGACCCCGACGAGGACGAGTCCGAGTCGGGGGCCTTGCCGGGCAACGACTAAGGGATTTCTCCCAACAGTCGCGCGACCCTTACACGTATAGAAACAATGGGACTGGAAGTCTGGCACCGCCACGCGGGGCAAGTCGTTGTTAAATAGCGACTTGCGAAGAGCGCCCCAAAGTTCGCAATGGGGTGTGAAACCAAAGGGCGGGGTCGGGGTCCAACCCCTGGGGAGGAGCGAGGCGAGGTGGAGAGCGATGAACGCGAAGACGATGAACAAGTGGCTGAGCCAGCGCCGCAAGCGCAAGAAGCCACGGCACTGCGATCTGGAAGGGTGCAACCAGGCGACCCGCGAGGGTAAGCCCTACTGCAGCGATCACGTAGAGGAGTTGCCCTACGTGCTCGAGGTGCAGCAGCGGATCGCAGCACGGGAAGAAGAGCAAGCGGCCGCCAGCAAGCGCGGCGCGCGGGCGATCGACCCCTACGGCCCGACGGCGCGAGACATTCTGCTCTCGCTCTGGGTCAACGGAGAGCGCAGCGTGGCGCGCCTGGCGCGCGAAATGAACCTGGACTTCCAGCTGGTCCAGGAATACGTGAAGCGGCTCAAGAAGGCGAAGCTGCTCGAGCAGATCCCTGCTCGTCGCGGCGCCGGCAAGGCGAAGCTGACCCCCGAGCTGGCGGCGATCGAAGATCCCCGCCTGATCGGACTCCGCCCGCCCGCCGACGCCTCCGCTCCTGCCCTCCAGACGGCCCAGCCGATCCAACCCCTGGGGATCGAGACCAAGGCCTCCTAGGCGGTCCGAACCCTACGCACCTCACGGCGAGCAGCTCCGGCTGCTCGCCGTTCTGCGTGTGGGGTTTCCGTCAGGTTTCAAGTCGCTGCCCCACTTCACGAGGCAGCGGATAGACTTCGCGCGTGGCCAAGTCCAAGAAGCGCAGAGGCTTCAAGGTTCCGCCCACCCTGGGCCCGTGCACCCACCTCGTCAAGATCGGCGAGGGGGCGATGGGAGCCGTGTACAGGGCGGACCACGCCGGAATGGGGCTCGAGGTCGCGGTCAAGGTCCTCAACCCCAAGCTGGGCAAGCAGGACCCCGTCGCGGTCAAGCGCTTCGTGCGCGAGGTCCGCTCGCTCGCCGCGATCAACGACCCGCTCGTGATCCGCGTGTTCGACGCCGGCCAGGACGGCCCCTACACCTACGCGATCATGGAGCTGATTCGGGGCAAGTCCCTCGAGAAGCTGCTCCACGCCGCGCCCGAGGGGCGCATGTCGCCGGGCGCGGCGGCCCACTACTGCTCCAAGATCGCGCGCGGCCTGATCCCCGTGCACCGGCTCGGGATCGTCCACCGGGACATCAAGCCCGAGAACGTGATGGTCGAGCAGAGCGGCGGGACCAAGATCGCCGACTTCGGCCTGGCCCAGAGCGACGACGGCCAGAACCTGACCATGGCCGACCAGATCGTCGGCACCCCCGAGTACATGGCGCCCGAGCTGGTGGCCCAGAAGGACGTCACGGGCCAAGCCGACCTCTACTCGCTGGGGATCACCGCCTACGAGCTGCTGACGGGCAAGACGCCCTTCAACAGCGGGACCCTGCTCCAGATCGTGCAGTGCCACCTGCGCAAGGAGCCGATCCCGCTGCGGGCCAAGAACCCCAACGTGCCCCCTGAGCTGGAGGCGGTCGTCAACAAGCTCCTGGCCAAGGACCCGAGCAAGCGCTACAAGACCGCCGAAGAGGCGGCCGACGCGCTGGCGGTCTACGCGGACCGGGACCCGCCCTATCGGCCCGAGCCGGACGCGTTGCCGACCGCCAACTCCAGCGGTCCCCTGCCGCCCTTCGAGGACCTCTACCTGGTCAAGCTCCTGGCCCGTCACCAGGTCTATCCCCTCGACACCCTGCTGGACGGGATCCTGGCCTGGCGTCGTCAGGCCAGCCAGGCTGGGCCCTTCGCCCACTTCCTCGTCCAGCGCGCAGGCCTGCCCGCGGCGACCGCCGAGCAGGCGACCACCGCCGCTCGCAACGAAGCGCTCGGCCTGCGCAACCAGCTCGCCTTCAACGCGATGAAGTCGCGCCTGCGCCCCGACCAGGCGCAGGCCATCCTGAGCGAGCTGCGCCCCGGCGTCCGGCTGAGCGACTACTGCGTCCAGCGCGCCTGGCTGAACCCCAACGACGCTCGCGAGCTCGAGCGCCACGTCGACCAGCTCCTGCAGCAAGGAGTGGTGCGCTCGACCCAGCAGGCCTGCCAGCGCCTCGGCGCGCCGCCAGCGCCGCTCCAGGACCTCGAGTCGCGCTACCCCGAGGCCCAGTTCGATCAGCTGCTCCGGCTCACGATCCGCGCGATCGTCGAGCAGCTCTAGCGCTCGCCCACCAACCCAGTCACCGAGGAGGCTCCCGTGTCGGAGAGCTCGACGCGCCTCAGCCAGGCCCACTACGACTACATCGTCGCGCACACCCAGCCCCAGGACGAGTTCCTGAGCGAGCTGCGGCGCGAGGCGAAGCAGGCCGGGATCCCCTCGATCTCGATCTCCGCCGAGCAGGCCAGCTTCATGCAGATCCTGCTCAAGGGCGCCCGCGCCAAGCAGGTCGTCGAGGTCGGGACCCTGGCCGGCTACTCGGCGATCACCATGGCCCGCGCGCTCCCCGCCGACGGCCACGTGACCACGGTCGAGTTCGAGCCCAAGCACGCCGACTTCGCCGAGGCCTGGGTGAAGAAGTCGGACGTGGCCGGCAAGGTCACGGTCAAGCGCGGCGCGGGCGTCGACGTCCTGCCCACGCTCCCCGACCACAGCGCGGACGCGGCCTTCCTCGACGCCGACAAGGTCAACTACTCGAAGTATCTGGTCGAGGTGCTGCGGATCGTCCGCCCCGGCGGCTTGATCCTGGTCGACAACGCCTTCGCCTTCGGTCACCTCCTCGCCGAGGAGGAGGTCAGCGAGTCGGTCGCTGCGATCCGGGCCTTCAACGACGAGGTCCACGCGCACGCGGGCTTGCACGGGGTGATCGTGCCCCTCGGCGACGGCCTGTGGGTGGCGCACAAGCCCGACTGAGTTCCGTCCGAGGTCCCGTCCAATCTGGACGGGGTGGGGTTTCACGTCTCGAACCCAATTCTCGCACGATACGAACGCTGTTCGCGTCTCTCGGCCCGCGGAGGAGCCCCTCCCCGCGGGCCGTGCCCGTTGTCGCGGGCTCAACTCATTTGATCGCAACGCTCTGGGGGCTATGACGAAGCGCGTACACGGAGTGGTGAGCCCTCTGCTGTGTCTCGGACCAGTAAGAGGAAGCCATGACGATCCGCACCACCACCTCCACCGCGCTCGCGATTCTCCTGGGCGGTTTGCTCGCCGCGGGCTGCAACTCGGGCAGCCGCTCGGACTCCGGCAGCAGCAGCGCCGCCGGGGTCAGCTCGGGCACGAACAACCCGACGGGCCAGACCTTCCGCCTGCTCTCGAGCACGGCGGGGACGGGCACCGGCACGGTCACGATCGACCCGGCCAGCGCCAACAACGAATACCCCGCGGGCACCTCGCTGCGCCTGACCGCCAACGAAGACCCGGGCTCGGTGTTCGTCGAGTGGGGCGGCGACTTCGCCGGCGTGACGACCTACGACCTCTCGGTCGTGCTCAACAACGACGTCACCGTCCAGCCCGTGTTCGACACGCCCGCCGCGGGTTCGCCCACCGGCGCGTTCACGGTCGACCCCGACCCCGCGATGTGGATCGCGCCCCTGGCCGTCACCTTCAGCGACACCAGCAGCGGCGCCCCGACGCGCTGGGAGTGGGACTTCGGCGACGGCAACACGTCCACCAGCCAGAACCCGAGCCACACCTACACCACCCCGGGCGTCTACACCGTGCGCCTGCGCGTCTGGAACGCCCAGGGCGTCGGCCTCCCGGCCGTGCAGACCGACGTGGTCTACGTGGCCAACCCCGACGAGGGCTCGCGCTTCTGGTACGAGAGCGACCGCTACGGCATGCCGCTCCAGGCCCACAGCGCCGCGGAGGACGGCCTCGCCCAGCAGGTGCTGGCCCTGGTCAACCAGGAGCGCGCCGCGGTCGGCGTGGCGCCGCTCATGTATGACGCCGAGGCCGAGCGCGCCGCCAAGGCCCACAGCGAGGACATGCGCGCCCGCGGCTACTTCGACCACGACACGCCCGAGGGCTGGAGCCCCGGCGATCGCCTCCGCATGACCGGCGCCAGCGGCTACCAGGGCTACGGCGAGAACATCGCCATGGGCCAGGCCACCCCCGCCGCCGTCATGCAGGCCTGGCTGAACTCGCCGGGCCACCGGGCGAACATCCTCGACCCCAACTTCACCCACCTCGGCGTGGGCGTCGGCGACGGGCCCCTGTGGACCCAGGTGTTCCTGACCCGCTAGGCGAGCCGATCCGCCGACCGACGAGCCGAGCGCGCGCCGCGCTCGGCTCGTCCTCATTGGTTGCCCAGCCTCCGCCGACCCCTATCCTCGGGGCGTGAACTTCTTCGCCCACGCCGTGCTCGCTCTGCGTCGCCGCGAGGACCCGGCGTGGGTCCTGGGCTCCATGGCGCCCGACTTCGCCAGCATGGCGGGCCTGCGCCTGGCGCGCGGCGAGGGCGAGCCCGCGGGGGCCCTGGGCGAGGGGATCGCGTTCCACCACCGCAGCGACGACGCCTTCCACGGCGCGCCGCGCTTCCTCGAGCTGATGAAGAGCGCCCGCGTCGACCTGCGCGAGCGCGGCGTCGGCCTGGGAGCCGCGCTCGCGATCAGCCACGTCGGCGTGGAGCTGCTCCTCGACGGCTGGCTGGTCGAGCAGGGCGGCGTGCCCGAGCCCTACCGCGAGGCGGTGGCCAGCGCCGAGGCGCGCGCCGAGGCGCTCTCCTTCCAGGGCGACGAGGAGGCCGCGCGGCGGCAGTGGCGCTCGGCCTGCGCGCGCCTGGCGCAGGCCCCCCTGCCCGAGGGCTACACCGACCCCCGCTTCGTGGCCGAGCGCCTGGTGCGGATCCTGGCCCGCCGGCCGCGGCTC
>CALDQK010000525.1 GCA_937911525.1 uncultured bacterium | reverse complement strand
CAGCAAGAAGAGCGCAACCAGCAAGAAGACCGCGACCAGCAAGAAGACCAGCAAGAAGACGACGACCAAGAAGAGCTCGTCCTCCAGGAGCGCCGCCGCCAAGACGCCCATGGACCCCGATGCGCCGGCGGACGCCGCGCTCCTGAGTCAGCTGCGCCAGCTGCGAGCGCGCCTGGCGCGCCTGCGGCGGGTGCCGGCCTACAAGATCTTCCACGACAAGACGCTGCTGGCGCTCGCGCAGCGCCGTCCTCAGAGCCGCGCCGAGCTGCTCGAGGTCCACGGCCTCGGCGACGCCAAGGTGCGCCGCTACGGCAAGCAGCTCCTCGGCGTCCTCTGCGGCGAGTGAGCCCCGCTGCGCGGTCTTGCTAGACCGCGCCGCGCTGCTTGCGGGCGCTCTCGTCGGCGAGCTCCTTCAGGATCAGGATGATCGAGCCGGTGGCGACCAGGCTGCCGAGGGCGCCCAGGCCGCACCAGGCGACCGCCGCCTCGAGGGTGTTGAGGTAGCCGGTCGTGTCGCTGACGTCCGCGAGCACGGTGCCCTGGGCGCGGAAGTAGCTGGCCAGGCCGAGCAGGAAGCCAGCGGCCGCCACGGCCAGGCCAAGGCAGAGCGCCCCGATCAGGCAGCCCAGCCCGGCCAGGACGCTCCCTCCCTCCTGTGCGCGCGGGGTCGGCATCGGTGAGCCCATGCTATAACCCGATTTACGTCACTCCAACGCTCTTGGAGATCGGGGCCTGGGGCCCCGAGCGCTGCTTCCATGCTCGTCGACTTCGACGACCTCTTCGTTCGCCACGCGCTCGAGCACGGCCATGTCTCGGCCGAGCAGGTGGCGGCCGTCCAGAAGATCCAGCAGAAACAGGCCAAGAAGGGCCGGCGCTACTACCTCGCCCAGCTCCTGATCCAGAAGCGAGTGATCAGCACCGAGGTGTTCCTCGAGATCGAGGACGCCCTCGAGCAGAAGCTCTACGAGTGCGCCCACTGCAAGGCGCGCTACACCAAGAAGGAGATCCAGGCCGAGGGCTTCAGCTGCCAGGGCTGCGGCAAGCCGCTCGCCGTCCAGGGCCAGGGCAAGCTCTCGATGGCCGAGATCCTCGCCAGCCGCGATCCGCGCGACCTGACGATCTCGCTGGTCCAAGCCGACCCGGCCACGACCCGGACCTCCAGCCGCAGACGGCGCGAGCGGACCTCGACCCGCACCAAGGGCGAGACCCGCAAGACCCAGCGCAAGCGGACCCTCAACCGGGCCGCGCTCGAGGTGGCCGAAGACGACCTCAACAGCCTGGACCGCTACGAGATCCTCGACGAGCTCGGGCGGGGCGGGATGGGCGTCGTGTTCCGCGCCCGCCAGCCCGAGATGGACCGGGTGTGCGCGCTCAAGGTGATCAAGGCCGGCCCCCACGTGCCCGAGGTCCAGATCAACCGCTTCGTGCAGGAGGGCAAGAGCGCCGCGCGGCTCAACCACCCCAACATCATTCAGATCTATGACTGCGGCCGCTTCAAGGACATGTTCTTCGTCGCGATGGAGCACGTGGAGGGCGAGTCCCTCAGCCAGCGCCTCGTGTCGCGGGGCCGGCTCCCGATCGGCGAGGCGCTGCCGCTCTTCCTCGACGTGCTCGCGGCCGTCGGCTACGCCCACGAACACGGCGTGATCCACCGCGACCTCAAGCCGGCCAACATCCTGATCAGCGCCGAGCGCGAGCGCGCGAAGCTGATCGACTTCGGCCTGGCCAAGGACAACGACCAGGGGATGGGCCTGACGCAGGAGGGGCAGATCCTCGGCTCGCCCTTCTACCTCTCGCCCGAGCAGACCCGCGGCAAGAGCAAGGACGTGGACGGGCGGGCCGACGTGTTCGCCCTCGGCGTGATCCTCTACCAGACCCTGACCGGGCAGCGCCCCTTCAGCGGCCGCTCGGCGGCCGAGGTCTACTCGAAGATCCTTCACGGGCGCCCGACGCCGCCCGCCGTGCTCGAGCCGGAGGTCGATCAGCAGCTGCAGGCGATCGTGCTCAAGGCGCTCGAGAAGGACAAGCGCGATCGCTTCCAGTCCTGCGCCGAGTTCGCGCGCAGCATCGAGCAATACCTCGAGAGCCGCGGCGAGGTCGACGAGCCGCCGGCCTCGGCGGGTCAGACCAAGCGCATGCGCTCGGTGTCCTCCAAGATGGGCCGGACCTCGAGCCGGGCCACCCGCCGGACGGCGCGGGTCAGCGGCGGGGGTCGAGTCAGCGCCACGGGCAAGGTGCGCGGCTCGACGCGCACCGCGCGGGGTGGCGCGACCGGCAAGCACCGGCGCGCG
>CALDQK010000524.1 GCA_937911525.1 uncultured bacterium | reverse complement strand
CGCTTTCCAGTTTTCCAGTTTTCCCCGTTCCAGCTCAGGAACGCGAAGGAGCTTTTCGCTGACTGCGACAGCTCCTTCTGCTCTTCCTTTCGGGCACGGACGGGCACGGGCACGGGCCTGGAGCCCGCTACTCCTCGGTGACGTCCACGTTGCCCAACACGCGGGGCAGGACGAACTCGTCGAGGTTGCCCTCGAGCACGTGGTCGAGGTGCAGCTTGAGGTTGCTGGCGAGGTCGCGGACCACCGGCTGGTGGCTCAGCACGTAGCGACGCACGATCCCTGGCTCCTCCATGTCGCGAGGCGCCGCCACGCGGGCCGCCAGGAACTCGAGCGCGCCGTCCTCGGCCTGCGGGTGGCCGTCTACGGCGCCGTCGAGGGCGAGCTGGCTCTCCTGGTGCGTCAGGACGAGGTGCTGGACGTGCTTCTTGAGCAGCACGCCCGCCTCGTCGCGCACGCGACGACCTTCGTGGGTCACCTCCTCCTCGCGCAGCTCGCGCTCCGGCGGAGGGAGCACGCTGACGCGCACGAACACCGTCTCGCGGTTGCGCTTGTCCTGGGGGTCCCGCGCGATCCACTGGTGCAGGCCCGCCTCGCCCTTGAGCAGGCCGAAGGCGCACATGCCCTCGACCCGCAGGCCCGTCTCGCGCACGCGCCCCTTGCGGCTGACCGCCTCGTAGACCACCGTCACGCCGAAGCCCTTGCCGCGGAGGAAGCGCTGGTAGCACTCGGCGAGGCGCGCGATCGCGTCCTCGGGGAAGCCCCCGTCGCCGACCTTGCGCAAGAGCAGGTAGGCGTCGCTGCGGTCGCGCTGCTCGGGGCAGTGCACGGCGTAGGTCGTGAACTCGATCTCGCGCTCGAGGTCCTCGAGCTTGTCGAGCAGCTTGTGCAGGCTGCGGCCCTTGCCGCGGTCGGCCCGCGCGCGGTGCAGCAGCCGGTCCGCGCCGGCGAGGGCCCTGTCGAGGTGACCCGGCCGCTCGAGGGTCTTCTCGAGGGCCGCGATCTCGCTCATCACCGCGCGGGCCCGGGTCTGGTCGACCCAGAACTCCGGATGGTTCGCCTGCTCGAGCAGCTCGCTCTTGCGCTGCCGCAGGCGCTGGTCCTCGAGCACGTCCGCGATCGCCTCGACCCGCTCCGTCATGTCGAGGATCCGCTCCTCGAGCTGGTCGAAGTCGATCAGGCGCCCGGTGGCGTCCTTGATCCGGCGCGTGCGCGGCGCCTCGACCGGCGGCTCGTCGTCCTCGCGGCTCTGGACCACGATGCTCGACTCGATCCGGCCCTCGCGCCCCACGCCGAGGCGGATCACGGCCTCGTCGTTGGGCGCCACCCGGTGGATCGCCCGCGCCAGCGGCTTGAGCAGCAGGTCCTCGACCCGGCGCTTGAGGTAGCGCGCGCCGTAGTGGGGCGAGAAGCCCTCCTCGAGCAGCACGCCCGTGACCGCGTCCTCGAGCTCGACCGTGACCTGGCGGCGCGTGATCCCCTTGCGCGAGAGCACCCGCCGCACCTCGCGCCGCGTCAGGCGGCGCATGACCTCCAGGGTCAAGGGCTGGAACACGACCGTCGAGCGCAGGCGGTTGAGGAACTCGGGTCGGAAGGTCTTCTGCATCACCCGGCGGACCTTGGCCTGCAGCTCGTCCCGCTCCTCCTCGGTCGACTTGAAGCCGAGGTTCATGCCCTGACTGAGGTCCGCGCCCAGGTTGCTCGTGAGCACGAAGATGCAGCGGCGGAAGTCGGTCACCCGCCCCAGCTCGTCCACCAGGCGCCCCTCGTCGAGGAGGGGCAGCAGCAGGTCGAACACGTTGTGGTGCGCCTTCTCGACCTCGTCCAGGAGCACGACCGAGAAGGGGCGCTCGCGCACGGGCGCGGTCAGGAGCCCCGAGCGGGCCGCTGGGTCCGGCGCGTGGGGGTCGCCCACCAGGCGCCGGATCGAGTGCGGCTCGCGGAACTCGCCCAGGTCCACGCGGACCAGGCGCTCGGCGCTGCCGAAGATGTACTCCGCCAGGGCCTTGGCCATCTCGGTCTTGCCGACGCCGGTCGGGCCCGCGAAGAAGAGCACGCCCTGGGGGCGCTCGGGGTCGGTCAGGCCGGCCTTGATCAGGCTGATCAGATCGACCACCGTCTCGACGGCCTCGTCCTGACCGAGCACGCGCTCGCTGATCTTGGCGTAGACCTCCTCGAGGTCGAGCTGGACCGAGTCGTCGAGCAGCCGGACCGGGACGCCGCTCAGCCGGCTGAGCGTCTCGAGCACGTCGCCGGCCTCGACCCGGACCGAGACCTGAGCCCCGGGGGCTGGCGCGAGGTCGGGGTCGGCCGCGCGGTTCAGCCCGCGCGTCGCGGCGCCCTCGGCCGCCTCGCTCAGCAGGCGGACCGCGTTGCCCGGGCGCGACTGGCCGGGGAAGTAGTCGTCGGCGAGGTCCTGCGCCAGGTCGAGGGTCGCGGCCGGGAACTCGAGCTCCACGTCGCGGTCGGCCATGTCGACCGCCAGCCGGCCCGCCACCCCCGAGAGGATCTGACGGCTCTCCTCGGCGTCGGGGACCTCGACCTGGAGCCGCCAGAACTGCTTGCGGAAGCCGGGGAAGCGATCCAGCCCGCGCCGGAAGGCCTCGGGCGTGCTCTCGCCCAGGATCACGACCTCGCCCCGCTCGAGGGCGGGGGCGAGCATCGTGGCGAAGCTCTCCTGGCTGTGCTCGCTGGTGCCGGCCTCGACCAGCCGGTTGACGTCGGGCACGTACCAGATCACGCGGGCCGGGCTGCGCAGCGCGTCGAGCAGCTCCTTGACGCGCCCCTGCCACTCGCCGAGGTAGCGCGTGCCCGCCAGGATCTCGCCGGTGGTGGCCTCGAAGATCTGCACCGGGACCAGGGTCTCCTCGGCCGCCAGGCGCGCCGCCAAGGCGTTGACCAGGGCCGTCTTGCCGACCCCCGAGGGGCCGACGAGCACCATGCTCTTGGGACCAGGGCGCTGGAGGCGGTCGAACACGTTCTCGAGCTCGGACTCGCGCCCGATCGCGCGCGGGAGCCCGTCCCGCTCGACGCGCCGGGTCAAGTTCGAGCCGAAGCGCTCGAGGACCTCGAAGTCCGCCGCCCGGTGGCGCAGCTCGGCCACGAGCTGGCTGAGGGCCCGGGAGAGCTTCCCCGCGGCCTCGAAGGCCTCCGCCAGGACTGGCCAGCCCGAGCGCGGCAGGACCCGGAAGAGCGCCAGCAGCTCGCCGAAGCTCTCGCCGCGCAGCTCCTCGATCAGGGCGTTGGCGCCGCGCTGGCGCAGCTCGCGGTCGTCCTCGCGCGCGAGGTGAGCCGCGAGGGCCAGGCGCGCCTGGAGCTTGGTGTCGGGCTCGCGGCAGAGCACGAGCAGCGCCTCGAGGGCCGCCCGCCGCGGCGCCAGCGAGGCCTCTCGTCGGAGCAAGTCCTCGAGCGCCTCGACCGCGTCGAGCGAGGCGAAGGCCGTCTGAGCCTCGGCCGCCGCGGCCCGCACGGCCGGCATCCGGTCCTCGAGCCGCTGCGTCACGACCGGCGCCGAGCGCTCGTCGCCGAGGTTCGCCAGGGCCTGGCACGCCGCCTCCCGGACCTGGGCGATCGGGTCGTCGAGGCGCGCCTCGAGCAGGGGCCGCGCCTCCTGGTCGTTGCGCCGCCCCAGCGCCAGCACGGCGGTCCGGCGCACGGCCGGGAGCTCGTGATCGAGGAGCCCGGTCAAGCTCTCGCGCGGGGTCGCGCCCGCGGCCATGGCCTCCGCGGCGATCTCGACGGTGGCCTCGTCGTCGCCGGTGGCTTCCAGCTCGTGCAGCAGATCGGTGAGGGTGTCCATGAACCACCAAGGCGAGTAATCCGCCAGACTAGCAACCGAGGTCCACTCGGGCAGGGTCAGGAAATGCTGAACAGGGCGGTCCTTCGGCGCGTCCCCTTGCGCGTACGCCTCTGGCCGTCCACTCTGTGAGAGTCATGACAGGACCCCGTCCGCTCCTCTACGCCGCTCCGCTGCTCCTCTCGCTGCTCCTCTGCGCGAGCAGCCCCGCTGAGGCCCAGGGCTCCCGCGATCGCCAGGGCTGGAACCGCGGCGGGCAGCGCAGCAACGGGGGCGCGCGCCGCTCGCGGCCCCGCTCCAACGCTCGCAGCGGCTGGAGCTACCGCCACCGCTCCTGG
>CALDQK010000523.1 GCA_937911525.1 uncultured bacterium | reverse complement strand
CGTGCGCGCCGCCAGCCGCGAGAAGCTGCGTGAGCTGCGCCGGCGGATGCAGATCATCTTCCAGGACCCCTACTCGTCCTTGAACCCGCGCATGACCGTCGGCGACATGATCATCGAGCCGATGACCGTCCACGGGCTGCACAAGAACGCCAAGGCGCGCCGCGACAAGTGCGTGGAGCTGCTCGAGCGCGTGGGTCTGCACTCGAGCCACCTCAGCCGCTACCCCCACGAGTTCTCGGGCGGCCAGCGCCAGCGCATCTCGGTCGCGCGCGCGCTCGCCCTCGAGCCCGAGTTCATCGTGTGCGACGAGTCGGTCTCGGCCCTCGACGTGTCGGTCCAGGCGCAGGTGATCAACCTCCTGATGAACCTCCAGGAGGAGTTCGGCTTCACCTACATCTTCATTAGCCACGACCTCTCGGTGGTGAAGTTCATCAGCGACACCATGGCGGTCATGCAGCGCGGCAAGATCGTGGAATACGGTCCGGCCGAGGAGATCTACGCGCACGCCAAGCAGGAGTACACCCGGCGCCTGATCGAGGCCGTCCCCAACGACAGCCTCGACAACATTCGCCGCCGCCAGGCGGATCGCCTCGAGGCCCTCGGCAAGAAGGCCGAGGCCGCCGAGCTGCGCGCCCAAATCCAGGGCTCGCCGGATCGCGTCGCGCCTTCGGCCAGCAAGGACGAGGCGTCGAAGGACGAGGCGTCGAAGGACGAGGCGGCCAAGGACGAGGCGTCGAAGGACGAGGCGAAGGACGAGGCGGCCAAGGACGAGGCGTCGAAGGACGAGGCGTCGAAGGACGAGGCGAAGGACGAGGGCAAGTAGCCGCTAGTCCGACGTCTCCGCTGCCTTCGCCAGCTCCTCGCGAACCTTGTTCAGGACCTTGATCGCGACCTCGCGCCCGACCCCCGGATCCTGCGCGCGGAGCACGAGCCCTGCCCCGCCGCGCGCGACTTCCTCGAGGATCCGATAGGGGCCGATCGCGGTTGGGAGCACCCCGCACTTTGTCAGCGGCTCGCGGCGCTCACCAGGGGCTTGCAAGGTCCCGATCCGATCGGCTTTCCTGGGGGCCGAGGAGCGGGGGAGCATGTCGGTCGACCTCTACATTGGCTGCCGCGACTGCAAGTGCGCGGTGCACACACAGATCAACGCGCGCCATGAGGTCGCCGAGGGCCTGCTCGACCTGCGCTGGACGAGCGAGTTCGCGGCGCAGGCGCTGCCCTGGCTGCGCGAGCACGAGGACTTCGGGCCGAAGCACGAGGTGACCCAGGTGCTCGCGCCCTTCTGCGAGCTGCACGCGGGGCACACGCTCGGGATCGTGGGAGACGACGACGTCGGCCGCTGGCCCTGGCGGCGCGAGGACGCTCCCCTGCCGGGGGTCGGAGCGCTGGGCGCCAAGAAGAAGGGGGCTCGGGAGGACGCCGCGCGCCTGGCTCGCTTTGGGCAGGACCCCGCCGCCCTCGAACCGCTGCTCGCGGCCCTGGCCAAGGACCGCGCCCTGAGCGTGAGGGTCGAGGCCGCTCGAAGCCTGGCCTCGCTCGCCAACACCCAGGAGCTGCGCGGGGAGGCGCTCGAGCCGGTACGAGGCGCGCTCGTGGCCGCCCTCGGCCACGAGAAGCCCGAGCTGCGCTGCGGGGCGCTCGAGGCGCTGGGCTGGCTCGCGTCGGGCTGCCCGGAGGACCCCATGGTCTACTTCGAGCCGGTCTGCGAGCGGAGCGCTGACGAGCGGGCCAGCGTCGCGGAGCTGCTGCTGGTCGCGCTCGAGGACGCCGAAGCGCTCGAGGACAAGCCGGCCATGGAGCAGGGCCTGCGCGCCCTGACCTTCACCCGCGACCCTCGCGCGCTCGAGGCCGCGCTCCCCTTGCTCGGAGACGAAGCGCCGCAGGTTCGCGCCGCGGCGATCGCGACCCTGCGCGCGGCGACCCAGGAGGGCGGCGAGCTGGGCGCCGCCGCCGAGGCGCTCGCCGAAGCGGCCGAGGCCAGCGTGTTGGCCGCGCCAGCGGGCTCTCCCCGGACCCAGGCCGAGCGCCAGTGGGGCGAGATCCTGGCTTCGGTCGGGGCGCTGTGGCCCATGAAGGAGCTCTTCCGCCGGCGCGGCTGGTTCGCCCAGGCGCTCCAGCAGGCGAGCGTCGGCCCCTGGCAACACGGGCGCTGGCCCCTCGAGCGGCAGGCCGGTCCGCAGCCCGTCGTGCGCGCAGACCTCGCGCAGCCAGGCGAGGAGCTCTGGGAGCGCCCCGCGCCGCTGCAGCCCCACCGCCAGCCCTGCCTGAGCGACGTCGACGCGCGAGGGGACTTAGTCGCGGCCGCGGGCGAGAGCGGGGTCGCGCTCCTCTACCGGCTCAGCAGCGGCGAGCGGCGCGAGCTGGTCCACGTCCCGCCCGAGCGGCGCAACGAGGAGCTGCGGGCCGTGGCGCTCAGCCCGGAGGGAGCGCTGCTCGCGACGGGCGACAGCAAGGGCGCCGTCAAGGTGTGGGACTGCGCCAGCGGCGAGCGGGTGCGCGGCTTCTACTGCGGCGAGCCGGTGACCCGCCTGCGCTGGTTCCCCGCGGACGAGTGGCTGCTCGTGGCCGGGGAGGCCTCGCTCGAGGTCCGCGACCGCGAGGGGGAGCTCGTGCAGCGCTTCCCCCTCGGCCACTCGGGCGCCGTCCTCGAGGCGCGCCTCGACCCCAGCGGCGAGTGGCTCGCGACCCGCGGCGGGACGCACGCCAGCCGCGGCGACGCGGCGGTGCACGTCTACTCGCTCGCTACGGGGCAGCCCTGGACCACGATCGAGGGGCCCTGCCCCGCGACCGGCGTGCGCTGGAGCCCCTGCGCTCAGCGGCTGGCGATCCTGGACGAGAAGCGCGATCTGCGCGTCTACGACCTCGCCAGCGGCGAGGTCCTCGCCAGCCTGCGGGCCGACTACCCCAAGCAGGACTTCGCGCTCCTGCGCGAGGGCGTGCTCCTGGCCAAGAAGGGGCCGACCTGGGTCGGGTTCTCGGGCCAGGTCGAGCGGAAGCTGGACTTCGACGGCGCGGCGCTGGCGCAGGGGCCGGACGGGCAGGTCGTGTTCGCGGGCGGGGACGGCTCGCTGCACGTGGTTCGGGGAGACCCGAGCCGTGGAGCCGAGGTGCGACGCCTCGCGCACGCCCAGGCGGCCCAGGGTGAACCCGCCGTGGCTTGGGTCGGCGACACGATCGCGGCGGTGTTCGGCTCGAGCCAGCCCTCCCAGGTGCTCCTGCTCTCGGCCGGGGGCGAGGAGCGCGGCTGCCTGGCGGGCGAGCGCAGCCCCAAGGCGCTCGCGATCTCGCCCGACGAAGGCCTGCTCGCGCTCCTCTGCCAGCGGCAGGTGCAGGTGTTCGAGCTCGCCAGCGGCGCGCTGCTCTGGCAGCGGGAGGGGCACTTCTACGATCCGGTCTCGCTCGAGTTCGACCCCGGGGGCGAGCGCCTGATCTACTGCGACAAGGCGGACTCGGTCGGCGGCCGCAGGCCGGGCTGGGTCGAGGTCCGCGACGCACGCAGCGGCGAGCTGCGGGGGCGCCACGGCGGGCGCAGCCTTGTCGGCGCGGTCGACCTCTCGCCGGACGGCAAGCAGGTGGCCTTCGGCGGCGGGCTGCTCTCCTCCAGCCGCGACCTCCAGGCGAACGCCCCCTGCGACGTGCTGCTGTGGGACCTCGACGAGTGCGGCGTGGTGCGGCGCCTGCGCGACGAGCCGCGCCGCGAGCGCGTGCTGGGCGAGCGCTGCCTGTGGGTCCGGGCCGTGGCCTTCTCCCCCGCGGGCGACGCGCTGGCGACCGCGATGCAGGGGGGCCTGACCCTGTGGGACCTCGA
>CALDQK010000522.1 GCA_937911525.1 uncultured bacterium | reverse complement strand
GGTGGCCGGGAGCAGCCGCGAGCGCGAGCCCGGCTATCGCCACCTCCTGGGACGCGGGTTCAACTGGCTGGTGCAGGCCGCGCTCGTGCCGGGGGTCCAGGACACCCAGTGCGGGTTCAAGATGTTCCGCCGCGCGGCCGCCCAGGACGTGTTCACTCGCCTGCGTCGCTACGGCGAGGACGCCCCCCGCGTCGAAGGCCCCATGGTCACTGCCTTCGACGTCGAGGTGCTCTACCTGGCGCGACGGCTGGGGTATCGCATCGCCGAGGTCCCCGTGCGCTGGATCCACGCCGAGGGGAGCAAGGTTCGCCCGGTCGTGGACGCGCTGCGGATGGCGCGAGACGTGGCCCAGGTGCGCTGGAGCGCCTGGCGCGGCGACTACGAGTGAGCCCCCCGAGCTACAGAGTCTCGCGCTTGGAGCAGTCTTCGAGGTAGATCTGGCACTGCTGGATGTAGCCCTCGATCTCGGTGGCCTGGGCCGTGTCGCCCTCGGCCTCCGCCTCGCCGTAGGCCTTCTCGAGCAGCTCGCGGGCTTCGAGGAAGAGCTTCTTGGCCTTCTTGAGCTCGGCCTGGCTGTCCATGGACTGCTTGTAGTGGCGAATGCCCATCCGGAAGGTCTCGCAGCCGCGCTCGAGCGTGGTGGGCTCGACGACGGCGGCGGGCGGTCCGTCCTGGGGGCCCTTGCCCTCGACCTTCTTCTGCTTGTCGCCGCGAAGCTGAGCCAGCTTGGCCTCGAGCTTCTGCTCGAGCTCGGGGACCTTGTTCCAGAGCTCCTTGGTCTTGGCGGTGACCTTGTCCTTGACCTTCTCCCAGTCGACCTCTGCGACCTTCTTCTTGGCGGCCTCGACCTGGCCCTTGGAGAAAGTCAGGAAGCCGCTCCAGTCGTCGCCCTCCCAGTCCCAGGGGCCGCGGCCGAGCTGGGCCGAATACATCGTCATCCAGGTGGCCAGGATCACGAAGGTCGCCGAGAGGAGCAGCTTCGGGATCGGGCTGCGCTTCTTGGGCGGCTTGGGCGTGGGCTGATTCGGATCCCGCTTGGGCTTGGGCTTGGACTTCTTGCTCTTGCTCTTGTCGGCCATCGGAGACCCTCCAGGCACCTCGGTTATAGCAGCGGGGCTCCTCCCGAGAGCGACAAACCCTGTGCGATCAAGGGCGCCGTCCCTCGTCCGCGCACCCCCGCCGCGATCCTCTATCGTTCCGCGCATGGGAATCCCCCTCGAGCCTCAGCAGCGGATCGAGCCACCAGGAGGCAACCTCCTGCGTGAGCTGGGCGGCGTCTCACGCGGCCTGGCGCGCTGGAGCCGCGGACGACGCCAGCGTCGGGCGCTTCCGCGAGGGTCGGGCGAGCCCGTGATGGTCTTGCCAGGCTTCCTGACCAGCGACGCGAGCACCCTCGTCCTGCGGCGCTTCCTGCGGCGGCGGGGCTACCGAGTCCACGGCTGGGGCCTGGGGCTGAACCGCGGCGACGTCTACCGCCTGCTCCCCCTGCTGGTCGAGCGGACCCGCGCGCTCGCCGCCGCGGAGGGCAGTCCCCTGCGCCTGGTCGGCTGGAGCCTCGGCGGGACGCTGGCCCGAGAGGCCGCGCGCGAGGCCACCGAGGCCGTCGCGCAGGTCGTCACCCTGGGCAGCCCCGTCGTGGGGGGCCCCAAATACACCCTGGCCGCCCGCTACTACGAGCGCGTGGTCGGCCTGGACCTCGACGCGGTCGAGGAAGAGGTCTCCGCCATGACCGCCGAGCCCGTGGGCGTCCCGATCACGGCGATCTACTCGCGCCGCGACCAGGTCGTCTCTTGGCAGGCCTGCCTCGATCGGCGAGACCCTGACGTCGAACACGTCGAGGTCGACGCGAGCCACTTCGGGCTTGGGCTCGACCCCGAGGTCCTCGCGGTCGTCGCCCGCCAGCTGGCCAAGGGCTGCGCTTCCTAGGCGGGGGGCTTGGGCTCGGGGATCGGCGGCGCGTTCATCCGACTCCGCTCAGCTGATCCAGGAGCGTGGTTGGCCGAGGACTGACCAGCTGCCCCTTTCCTGATCGCTCCCGATCGGTTTGGATCGAAGGGCTGACTGCCTCGCTGAGAACCCTGCTGCTCTCCCTGCTCTCCCTCTTCCTGCTGGGGTGCGGAGACGTGCGCCCCGACGAGGGGCCGCGCATGGTCCCGGGTGACGTGGTGACCGTCGTGGACGGCGACGACGGGGAGCTCGGGCCCGCGGCGATCGTGCGGGTCACCTCGAGCTGGGTGATCGCGGTGGCTGCGATGCGCGAGCCGCCCTTCGAGACCTACCTGCGCTGGGGGAGCGAGCGGGTCCCGGCGCGGGTCCAGGCGCTGGGCGAGTTCATCGTGCTGCGCGCGGCGCGCGGGGGGCGCGAGTGGCATCCCCTCTCGCCCTCGCCCGAGGTGCGCGAGGGCGAGGAAGTGCGCGCCTGGGGGCCTCCTGGGGGGCCTGCCCGGGCCAGCGCGGAGTCCGTCGGCAAGACGGCCATCGTGCTCGACGAGGTCAACGACCCCCGCGCTTGGCTGGGCGCGGTCGTCACCCGCTCCAGCGGCGAGCTGGTCGGCTTCGTGACCCGCGCCGCGGAGGTCAGCGCCGAGGGGCGGGTGGGCAAGCCCCGCGTGCTCAGGCTGGACGCGGTCCTCGAGCGGCTCCTGCCGACCTTGCTCGAGGCCGAGGGCGCCGACTCCCTCTCTCCGGGCGACGGCTTCGTGGCCCTGGAGCTCGAGGTCCAAGCCCAGGGCTCGCTCGACGCGCTCAAGGCCCTCCCCGACAGCTGGGGAGAGGCGGACCCCTACCTCGCCGTGGATCGCGGCCTGCAGGCGCTGACGCGCTTTCGCCTCGACCGCGAGACGGCCCCGGTGCTGGTCACCCTGCCCAGCCTGGATCCCCTGCGCGCGCGGCTGGTCGAGCGGGACGTGAGCATCGCGGACGGGATCACGGAGGAGGACCTCGCGCCCGAGCTGGTCCTCGACCCCAGCCGCCCCGCCAGCCTGCTCTCCTTTCAGCTCGACATGGGCGGCTCCCTGGGGGTGGCGGCCAAGGTCCGCCGGATCGACCCGGACCGCAGCTCCGGCTCGGACCGGACCCTGCTGGGGGCCAGCGAGCTGCGCATGCGCCGCGTCGCCAGCCAGAGCGTGGACCTCCGCGGCGGTGACGCGACCGACCTCTGGCGAGTGCGGGTCGACGAAGGCGGCGAGTTGATCGTGCTCTTCTACGTGACCGATCCCCGCGCGGGGGTCGGGCTCGAGGGGTGGAGGCCGGGTGAGCCTCGCGCTCGCTGGCAGATCCAGTCCCGGGGGCGGCGGCTGCAGGCCCTGCGGGTTCCGCAGGAGGGAGCGAGCGAGCTGCTGCTGCGCGTCCGCCAGTCCGAGCCCGGGCTGCGTCCCGTCCCCTACTCCGTGCTGGTGCACCCCCTCGCCACGGACCCTCGAGACCTCGTGCGCAGCCTGTTCCGCCTGGTCGGGGCCGAGGCGACTCGCCACCGCTCGCTCTACTTGTCTTCACCCAGCTTCGCGCTGGAGGTCTACCGGGTCTTCTCGGAGCAGGCTCGACTCGACCCCGGGGCCCTGGCCCAGGCGCTCCTCGGCCAGCTCGGCTCGCGGGTCTCGGCGGCCCGCCACCTCGCGCTGCACCTGCTGGAGCTCTACGTCCCCGCGCCCCTCGAGGAGCTGGAAGCCGCTCGTCGCGAAGGCGGGCGCCGAGCCACCGACGCGGGGCTGCTCCTGGCCCTGCGGACCCGTACCGTGCGGCGCTACCTCCCCGTGTGGCGCGCGGGGGAGGCGGCCTACGCGAGGGCCGAGGACGCAGTGTCCGACGAGGCGCTGGACCCCGACGAGGAAGAGGAGGAGGAACGAGGACAGGCGGGGGAGAGCGCCGAGGAGAAGGACGCGGGCTTGCCGGCCTGGAGTAGCCTCAGCCCCAGCGCTCGCGAGGACGCAATGTGGGCGACCGAGGACGTGCTGACCAAGTCCGTCGTCGACGCCGCGGGGGACCCAGACCCGCTGATCCGCCAGCGCGCGGTCGCGACGGCCGCCCGGCTCGAGCAGCAGCTGCGCACTCGCCTGAGGCTGCGCCTCGAGGCGCTGCTCTCGCGCGATCCGAGCCGCGCGGTGCGGCGGGCCCTGCTGACCGCCTTCCCGCCGACGGTGCGTTGAGCTCCGTGTACTCCTTCTGCCCCCTCTGCGGCGCCGGGATCGAGCGGCGCGTCCCGCAGGGGGACGCGGTGGAGCGCGACGTGTGCTCGGCCTGCGAGCGGATCCATTATCACAACCCGCGGGTCGTGGTCGGCGTGGTCGCCACATGGCAGGAGCAGGTGCTCCTCTGCCGGCGGGCGATCGAGCCTCGCCGGGGCTTCTGGACGATCCCCGCCGGCTTCCTCGAGATCGGAGAGACGACCCAGGCCGGGGCTCGTCGCGAGTCGCGCGAAGAGGCCGGGGTCGAGCCCGAGATCGACCGCCTGCTCGCGGTCTACGAGCTGGTCCACGTCGAGCAGGTGCTCCTGGTCTACACCGGCCGGCTCGAAGGCCCTCAGCTCGCGCCTGGCGTCGAGAGCCTGGACGCCCGCCTCTTCGCCTGGGCGGACATCCCCTGGGACGAGCTGGCCTTCCCGACCGTGCGCTGGGCGCTGCGCTACTACGAGGAGGTCGCGGACCAGCCCGGCTACGCTCCTCACACCAACCCCAGCGACGAGCGCCTCTAAGCTCTCCCGCCCCAAGGCCCTCGTCCGCGGCGCGTGCGCGCGAGGTCGCCTCGCCTAGCGTCGGGGCATGAAGTCGGAGACGCATCCGCGTCACCCGCGGCACCTGGTGGGCTCCAAGTGGACCCGCCACCCCGGCGCCGAGGAGGAGCGCGAGCGGCACTGGACCGTGCGGGCCTTCGCGCCGCGCAAGGGCGTGGTGACCCTGGAGGCGGTGTTGACCGCTCGCCAGCTCCGCCTCCCTTGGCGAGCGCTGCGCGAGCGCTCGGCCTGGGAGCCAGGCTGGATCCGGCTCGACGAGGAGGAGCCATGAGCGACGCGCCGGTGCACGTGATCCTGGGGGCCAGCGGCGGGATCGGTTCGGAGCTGGCACGCCGCCTGGCGGCCCGCGGACAGCGACCGGTGCTGGCCGCGCGGCGAGCCGAGCCCCTCGCGGCCCTGGGCGACGAGCTCGCTGCGCCGACCCGGGCCCTCGACGCGCGCGACTGGGGCGCGGTCCTCGAGCTCTGCCGCTGGGCGCGCGAGGAGCTGGGGCGCCTGGACGGGGTCGCCTGCTGCGTCGGCTCGATCGTGGTCAAGCCCGCCCACACCACCAAGCTGGACGAGCTGCAGGAGTTGATCGAGGTCAACCTGATCACGGCCTTCGGCGCGGTGCAGGCGGCGGCCAAGGCCAAGGCCGAGAGCGTGCTCCTCTTCGGCTCCGCGGCAGCGCGGGTCGGGCTCCCCAGCCACGAGGCGATCGCGGCGGCCAAGGGCGGGGTGCTCGCGCTGGCGCGCTCGGCCGCGGCGACCTACGCCAGCCGGGGGATGCGCGTCAACGCGATCGCGCCGGGCCTGGTGCGGACCCCCGGCAGCGCGGCCCTGCTGAAGAGCGAAGCCAACGAGCAGGCCTCGATCGCCATGCACGCCCTCGGCCGCCTGGGAGAGCCCGGCGACGTGGCCGAGCTCGCGGCGCTCTTGCTGGACCCCGCTAGCGCCTGGATCACCGGCCAGGTGTTCGGCGCCGACGGGGGCTTGGCAACCCTGCGTGGACGCCCGCGCGTGTCTCGCTAGGCGCCCATCAGGAGCGTGCTGACCCGCGCCGCGTCTCGCTCGGCGCTCGGGTCGGCTGGGACGGTGCCCCCCGGCGGGAGGAACTCGGCCCACCAGGCGTCGGACTGCTCCGCGGTCCAGCTCTCGCCCAGCTCGAGGGCCTCGAGCCGGTGGATCAGCTCCTGCGCCGAGGCGGGGCGATCCGCCGGCTCCTTGGCGAGGCACTGCAGGATCAGGTCCTCGAGGTCGGGCGGGAGGAGGCGCTCCAGGCGCTTGCTGGGCGGCGTCGGCTCCGTCTTGACGTGGTCGAGGATCATCGCCAGCGCCTTGGTCTGCTCGAACACGAGCTCGCCCGTCACCAGCCAGTAGGCCACGCAGCCCAGCGCGTAGACGTCGCTGCGCGCGGTGACCTCGCCGCCCTGGGCCTGCTCGGGGGCCATGAAGGCCGGGGTGCCCACGATCGCGTCGGCGCCGGTCAAGTCGACTCGCTCGCGCTCCTTGGCGTCCTCCACTGCGCGCACGAGGCCGAAGTCGAGGACCTTGATGAAGTCCGTCTGGAGGCCCATCCGGCACACCATGATGTTGGCTGGCTTGAGGTCGCGGTGGACCATGCCCCGGGCGTGAGCCTCGGCCAGGGACGCGCACACCTGTCGAAGCAGGAACACGGCCCGGGCCGGCGGGAGCGGGCCGATCGCGCGGATCAGCTGCTCGAGGTCGACGCCCTCCAGCAGCTCCATCACGTAGTAGAAGGCCCGGTCTTCGGTCACGCCGAAGTCGTAGAGGTCGATCGTGTGCGGCGAGCGGAGCGAAGCGGTGGTCGTGGCCTCACGCTCGAAGCGGGCGACCAGGTTCTCGCGCTCGGCGGGGGTGCTGCCCTCCATTCGCTGGGGGCGGATCACCTTGATCGCGGCGGGGCGCTTGAGCAGCCGGTGCTCGGCGCGCCACACCTCGCCCATGCCGCCGCGGCCGAGGGGCTCGACCAGCTCGTAGGTGCCGAGGTCCTCGAGCGCGTGCCGCTGCTCGCTCAGGCTGCGCGAGATCCGCTGCAGGATCAGGGCCGGCACCACGGCCAGGCCCACGCAGGCGAAGTAGGGGGTGGTGGCCTGGAAGAGGAGCTCGGGGGCCGGGAAGCCCGTCCCTCGCAGCAAGCCGCTCCCGATCAGGACCAGGGGCGCCATGCCCGCGCAGCCCAGCGAGAGCCCGAGCACGATCCGCGGGCAGGCCGGGGTCACGAGGGGGAACACCACGATCCACACCCCGAGCCACGAGATCCAGTCCGTGGGCGGGAGCGCGCGCCCCGTGCCGTAGACGCTGAGCGAAATGATGAAGGCGCCCAGGAGCTGATAGCCGTGCCCGAGGCGGGCGACGGTGCGCGGGCAGCCGTCCTTGCGGAGGGTGAAGGCGAACATCAACGCCGAGAGGACCAGGAGCGCCACCTGGCGCAGGCGCGCGGTGGCCGTGTCGGCGGCGCCCAGGTTCCAGCCCAGCGCGTCCTTGGCGAGGGCGTTGACGACCACGATCGTCAGCAGGACCAGGACGGCTGCGCCCGAGAGGGCCCGCAGGCCGCGGCGCGCCTGGGCGTAGATCTCGGTCTCGAGCGCGTCGGGGTCGCTCTCGTCGCAGCGCTTGCCCTGCAGCCCGCCGTGGCGGCAGAAGCGGGCCTCCTCCTGCTGCGCTCCGTCCTGGTCCACGAAGCCGGGGGGCCGCGGGACCGTGGTGGTCGTCGCGGTCAGCACGCGCCACAGGGATGCGTCTGGGTCGCTCATGCGCCTCCGCACCTCACTCTAGGCCAAGCAGGCGGGAACTGAGAGAGGGAAACGCAAGGCACCCTTGCGCCCTTCCGCCCCTGACGCGAGGATTCGCGCCAATCAACCGTCAGGAGACGCCATGAGCCACTTCCCCGCTCCCGTGATCGGCCGCTGGATGTCGACCGGCCTGCTCACGATCGGCCCCAAGGACTCCCTCGCCGAGGCGAGCGAGACCATGAGCGAGGAGCGGATCCGCCACCTGCTCGTCACCGACGACGACGGCAAGCTGGTCGGGATCCTCTCCAGCCGCGACGCGCAGAAGGGCAAGGGCAAGGTCGAGTCGGCCATGACCAAGCGCAAGGACCTGCACACCGCCGACACTCACGAGCCGGTCAAGGCCGCCGCCGAGACCATGTGCCGCGAGAAGATCAGCGCGCTCCCCGTCCTGCAGGGCGAGAAGCTGGTGGGGATCGTCACCAGCGAGGACCTGCTCTGGGCCCTGCTCCAGGACGAGACCCACGAGGACTAGTCTGGAGTTTCGCGGTTCCGGGCGGGTCGCGCGTGGCGATTCACCGCGGAGACGCAGAGAA
>CALDQK010000521.1 GCA_937911525.1 uncultured bacterium | reverse complement strand
CTGGGGCTGGTCGGGCTCCTCGCGGGAGGGGTCGGCGGCGTGCTCTCGGCCGGCACCGTGGAGCAGGCCCTGCGCGGGAGCGTGGAGCGGGACGAGCTGCCCCTCGAGCTGCAGGACCGCTTCAACCGCGCGGTCGAGCGGATCAATCGCGAGGACTTCGAGGGCGCCCTGGCGGACGTCGAGCAGATCTGCGCCGCCTATCCCCGCTGCGCCTCGGCCTGGCTCTACCGGGGCCGGATCAAGCGCAGCCAGGGCGAGCACGCCGCGGCCCTGGCCGACGTCCAGAAGGCGCTCGAGGTCCAGCCAGAGTTCTTCGAGGCCCACAACGACGAGGGCGTGCTCCTGCACGAGCTGAAGCGCTTCGACGAGGCGCTGCGCGCCTTCGACATCGCCTGCCGCGAGCTGCCCGCCTACGCCAACCACTGGCGCAACCGAGCCGGGACCCGCTTCGAGCTCAAGGACTACGAGCTGGCCCTGGCCGACCTCGAGCGGGCCAAGCAGGCGGACCCGCGCTACGCCGACGCCTACTACCTGCACGGGCTGATCCTCAAGCGGACCCAGGGGCCCAAGGCGGCCCTGCCCCTCTTCGACAAGGCGATCGAGCTCGAGCCCAACAAGGCGGACGCGCTCAACTCGCGCGGGCTGGTCAAGAGCGAGCTCGGCGACCACCAGGGCTCGCGCGACGACTACAGCGCCGCGATCTACGGCCTGCTCGAGAACAAGGTGGTCTACCACCACAACCGCGGCTGCGCGCGGGAGGAGCTAGGGGACTACGCGGGAGCGCTCTCGGACTTCGGCGAGGCGGTCGCGATCGACGACGAGCACGCCCGCAGCTACTACCGGCGTGGCTTCGTGTTCCTGCGCCTCGGCGACCTCGTCTCGGGCGCCCAGGACTTCCGCAAGGCCCTCGAGCTGACCCCCGAGGACGACGCGGACTACGAGCAGATCGCCAAGAACGCCAACCAGCTGACCCGGGCCCTCGAGCGGCAGGTCTACGAGGTGATGCCCAGCGGCGCCAACCTCTTCGACCGCCCCGACACCAACGCCCGAGTCCTGCTGCAGCTGCCCGCCAAGACCCGGGTCCACCTCCTCCGCTCGCAGCCGCCCTTCGCCGAGGTGGAGCTGGGCTACAAGGGGCGCACGATCCGCGGCTACATGCTGCAAATGCGCATGTCCCTGGCGCTCGACTAGGAGTCGCTCAGCGGCTGCTGAACGCGTAGGCGTGCGCTCGCCGCCACCAGGCGGCGGCCCGGCGCGCGTCCTTGACGAGGGGGCTCTCGGGGAGCTCGCGGGTCAGGCGCTCGAAGTGCGCCACCAGGACGCGGATCACCTCCTCGCGCTCACCCGGCTCGCGCCAGTCCTCGCGGTGGAGCAGGCGCCGACAGGCCAGCCCCGCCGAGAACAGGGCGCGGTCGCGCCCGGGCCACTCGACCTCGGCCAGGCCCTCGAAGATGTGCAGCGCGTGGCGGACCGAGCGCGTGTCGCGCTCGAGCTCGGCCAGGCGCGCGCTCCACTCGGCGCTGGGCAGCGCCGCCTCCGCCGCGAGGGGCAGGGTCCGCGAGCGGAGGCAGCCGCCGTAGAGCGGGTAGAACACGCGCCGCTCGTGAAAGAGCAAGGCCGCGCGCTTGTAGCGCAGGTCGGCCGCGCCGGCGGGGTCGCTCCCAGCCAGGCTCCGCTCCCGGCGCTCCAGCTCGGCCAGGGTCGCCCAGCAGCGGAGCTGCCGCGCCAGCCCCTGCGGGTCGAGGTCGACCGCCTCGGGCCAGGGGTCGAGGCGCCCCCGCTCACTCCACTGGCCCCAGTTGCCGAAGCTCCACCAGGACTCGACCGTGCGCGGGACCTCGCGCTCCTGGGCGGCCTGGCTCTGGCGCGCCGAGATCCGCGCGCCCTCGAGGCGGCGGAGGGGGTCGGCCGTGGTGAGGGGCGCGACCCCGCTCGTCAGGCCCCGCGGCTCGGGCTCGGCCCAGCGCGCGCGCCAGGCGCGCGCGATCAGCGTGTCGGGCGCGCGCTCGCTCTCGGCCTCCAGCCAGGAGCACACCGCGGCCACCCCCTCGCGCGCGACGCGACGGCGCAGGCGCACGTAGCGCAGCAGGCCGTGGTTGCTCCGCTCGGCGCGGGCCCACTCGATCAGCTCGTCGAGCTGCGCCTCGCTCAGCGCCACCTCGGCCAGGCCCAGCAGGCCGGCGAGCGCGCCCAGGGTCACGTCCTGGTCCGGGAGGAGGGTCGCGCGCGAGAACCAGCGCGCCGCCGGGAGGGCGCGCTGGCGCGCCAGGAGGTCGCGGGCGATCCGCAGCGCCACGTCGTCTCCGCCGGGGTGGCGCGGCCAGCGCCCGAGCCAAGCGCGCCACAGCCGGCTCCGCAGGCGCGAGGGCGCCTCGCGCGAGCCCTCGCGCCCGTAGGCAGCCTGCGCGCCGTCGTGCGTGGCGCGCGGGTGCGCCTGCCAGCGGACGCGCACGAGGTGAGCGGTCATCTTGAAGTAGGGGGCGCGGTCGGCCACCTCCAGGGCGCGATAGCTGCGCAGGATCGCCCGCTCCCCCAGCCGCCCGCGCAGCTCGTGGTCCTCGTGGCGGTCGACGAGCGGGAAGGCACGCGACTCCGCGGGCGCAGCCTCGAACTCGGCCAACGCCGCCGGCTCACCCGAGAAGGCCAGCGCGCAGAGGGCGTCCTCGGCGTCGTCGGGGTCGCTCCCCGCGGCGACGCGCTCCAGCCAGGGGCAGGCCTCCTCCCAGGGCAGGGAGAGCGCCACGTGGAAGATCAGGTTCTGCCGCGCCACGGGGCGGCGGGTGCCCTGGAAGCGGAGGTCCAGCTCGCGCAGGGTCAGGTGCCCCGCCTGGCGCAGCCCATCCAAGGCGCGCAGGCTCTCGCACCAGCCCCGGGCCTGGGCGAGGTTGGGGCCGGCGGGCCGGCGCGGCGCGTCGAGCGCGGGCGCCGCCAGGAGCACGGGGCCCGACTCTGGGGCGGGGGCCGGTCCGCGGCTGGCCTGGACCGCCAGCAAGAAGCCGGCGCTCAGCGCTCCCGCGATCCCCAGCACGACTCGACTCACCCAGCACCCTCCAGCCTCTCATCGGCCGGAGGGCGGGCTTAGCTGGACCGCGTTCTTGGGGCTTTGGGGTTCCTAGCGCTTCTTGGGGTCGAAGTCGTAGGGCAACTCCTTGACCCACTCCTTCCACTGCTGCTCGAGCTTGTCGAAGGCGGCCTTGCCGCCGATCTTCCGCTCGACGTGGTTGGGCGCGACCTTCCCCTTGAGGGCGTCCATGAAGAGGTCGCTGAACCACTTCTGCTTCTCCTGGCGCTCCTTCTTCTGGTCGTCGCCGTAGACGACCATGTAGATCAGCGCCCAGGCGTGGGCGTAGTGGTAGCCGCTGAACTGGCGCTGGGGAGTGCGGATCAGGGTGCGCAGCGGGATCAGCGCGTTGTTGGCCAGGCCGCGCTTGAGCGAATAGAGCCGCTCGCGCGGGATCAGGCCGATCTGGACCTTGCCGTTCTTGTAGATCGCCGACTCGAAGAACACCGCCAGGCCCTCGAGCATCCAGATCGGGCAGTTCCAGAACTTGCCCCGCAGCACGATGTCCTCGAACTGGTGGGTCCCCTCGTGGGCGAGCACGGTCCGGGTCGTGCCCTGCTTGCCGAAGATCCCGTGGTAGGCGACCACGCGCTTGGTCTTGGGCTGATAGAAGCCGCCCGCGGTCTTGGGCACCTGGGGGTTCTTCTCGTGGAACTCCGCCTTCGAGGCGTGGATGTAGATCTCGCTCCGCTCGTACTTCGTCTCGGGGAGGAAGTTCTTGAACACCGTGATGAAGCGCTTGAAGTACTGGTCCATCATCTTCATGTAGCGGCGCGCGTAGAGCTGCTTCACGTTGGTGCGGATCAGGTAGTACTTCGACTTGTAGACCTTGGCGTCCTCCCACTCGGAGATCTTGGCCGCGGTGTCCTTGTACCACTCGGTGTCTTCGCCGGTCTTCTGCGGCTCGGGCTTGGGGACCTCGACCAGCTTGGGCTTGGCCTTCTTCGTCGCCCCCTCAGGCGCCTTGGCGACGGGCGCCGGCTTGACCCAGCGGCCGTTGGGGTCGCGGACCAGGCCGAGGACCTGCGCCTTGTATTCGTCGTCCGAATACCAGCGCCCCTCGTGCTTCTTGTGCCCGAGCAGCTTGCGGGCCCGCTCGTGGAAGGCGTCCAGCTTGACCGTCCGCAGCAAGCAATGGTTCGACTCGTCCGTCAGGCCGCGCTCGCGCGCCCAGAGGGCCAGCTCGTAGTAGCCCTCGGCGCTCGGGCTGCCCTCGAGCTTGCTCCGCCGGGACTCGTAGAGGCCCCGCGCCTGGGCGAGGTCGGCCGCGGGGGGCGCGCCGAGCTCCTGAGCCAGCTCGTCGAGGGCCCGCGACCACGAACCTGGCAGGCGGCGGCGCAGGCTGGCGATATCGGCCTGGCCCTGGGCGTAGTGCCCCGAGGCCTTGAGGGCGCCGAGGGTCCCGCGCATGGTCTCGATCAAGTCGTCGCAGCGCGCGACCACGGCCTCGCGCAGACGCAGCGCCGCCTGGTCGGGCCCCTCGTCCTCGAGGTAGGCCTCGATCAGGTCGAGGGCCGCGGCCTCCTCCTTCTCCTTGAGCATCCGCCGCGCCATGCGCAGGGCGTAGGGCTCCTCGTCGGCGGAGGTCGCTGGCCCCTCCACGCGCTGGGGGCCCTCGACCTTGCGCGGCGCGGGCGCCGCCTGGCTGGGCGCCCCCTGGGTCGGGAGCGCGCCGCCGGGGGCCGGCTGGGTGGCGAGGGAGGTCCCCTGACCAGGCTGGCCGCCCGACATCATGGCGACGCCGACGCCGAGGAGCAGGCCGCCGCCGAGCAAGGCGGCGGCGATCAAGGGGATCGGAGGGGAACGGTCGCTCACGAGGGGCCTCCGCTGAACGCAGCCCAAACCTAGCACGCAGCCCCCTGAGCCGTGAGTACCTCTCCAGAGATGGGAACATTCCCTGACGTTGCGGCGTTTCGGCCGGAGCGTCAGCGGGAGGGACCGTGCACTACTTCGAATCCGGGGATCTGGCCCGCTTCAGCGAGGTCGGCAAGTTTCGCAAGGAGCTGTGGGACAAGTTCTCGGCCTACTACGAGGAGGTCGTCGGGACCGAGGGCGCCCTGACCAAGCGTGAGAAGGCCCTGATCGCGCTCGCCGTCGCGCACACGCGCCAGTGCCCCTACTGCATCGACGCCTACACGACCTCCTGCCTCGAGCGCGGGGCCAGCCCCGAGCAAATGACCGAGGCGATCCACGTCGCGGCCGCCATGGACGCCGGGATCACGCTGGTGCACGGCGTCCAAATGCACAAGCACCTGGACGAGCTGGGAGCCTAGGAGTGGCCGAGCTGCCGATCGCCGAGGCCCGCTTCGACTTCGAGGCCACCCTCTCCGGGCACGAGCTGAGCCTGCCCCGCCGGGCCTGGACGACGCTGCAGCTGAACGTGACGCGGCTCTGCAACCAGGCCTGCCTGCACTGCCACGTGGACGCCTCCCCCAAGCGAACCGAGCACATGAGCCGCGAGGTGCTCGAGCGCTGCCTGGAGCTGTTGGCCGAGGTCCCCTCGCTCGAGTGCCTCGACGTGACCGGCGGCGCGCCCGAGCTCTACCTCCACTTCCGCGAGCTGGTCGAGCGCGCCCGCGGGCTGGGCAAGCGGGTCATGGTGCGTCACAACCTGAGCGTGACCCTCGACGGGAACCCCCAGACCGGCGAAGCCATGGACTGGCTGCCCGAGTTCTTCGCCGCGCAGCGGGTCGAGGTCGTCTCTTCGCTCCCCTACTACGAGGCCTACTTCACCGACAAGCAGCGCGGGCAGGGCGTGTTCGACAAGAGCCTGAGCGCCCTGCGACGCCTGAACGAGGTTGGGTATGGCCAGGGGAGCGGGCTGGAGCTGAGCCTGGTCTACAACCCCGCCGGGAGCTTCCTCCCCGGCGACCAGGCCGCCCTCGAGCGCGACTTCAAGCGCGCGCTCCTCGAGCGCCACGGGCTGCGCTTCGACCGGCTGTTCACGATCACCAACATGCCGATCGCCCGCTTCCGGCGAGACCTCGAGCGGCGCGGCCACTACGAGCGCTACATGGAGAAGCTCGCGGGCGCCTTCAACCCGGCCGCGGCGACCAACGTCATGTGCCGCGACCTGATCAGCGTCGACCACGACGGGCGGGTGTTCGAC
>CALDQK010000520.1 GCA_937911525.1 uncultured bacterium | reverse complement strand
CGTTGATCTCGCCCCTGCACACGCGCAGACCGTGCGCGGCAGTCGGGCGGCCCCCTGTAGGAGGACGGCCTTGGGGCACGCCCGCGGCTGCCGCGGCGGAGCCGCTCGACCGCGCGGGCAAGTGACCGCCCCCGTTGGGGTTGAGCGGGATCCACGCGCCGCGTGGCTGCGCCCCATTGGCCGAGCGCGCATGCGCCCCATTACCCGCCCGCTGGCCACCGCACTCCACCCCTGCTCGACCCCCAGCCAGGAGGACCCATGGCGCGCCCGCGAGTTGATCCCCACCGACTGAAGGAGTTGATCCGTCTCCGGCGCCTGGGCGCCAGCGGTCGCGAGGTCGTTCGCCTGCTCCGCATGAGCCCCAAGACCGAACGCCGCTACCGGACGCTGCTCGCCGAAGCGGGGATCCTGGCCGGTGACCCCCGCGACTTGCCCACGCTGGCCGCGATCCGCAGCGCGGTCGACAGCGCGCTGCCCGTCGCCCGTGGGACTCCGTCCTCGGTCGAGCCGTGGCGCCCCCGCGTGGAAGTGCTGCGAGCCAAGGGCCTGTCCGCGCAAGCGGTGTTCGACAGGATCCGCCTCGACTCGGAGCCAGGGAAGGGCCGCTATCGGGGCAGCTACTCCGCGGTCAAGCGGTTCGTTCGGCGCCTGGGTGGGGAGCAGGGTAGATCGTCAACCGACGTGGCCCTCGTGATTCCAACGCACCCAGGCGCGGAGGCGCAGGTCGACTTCGGCTACGCGGGCAATCTCTACGACCCCGCCCGCGGCGTACTGCGTAGGGCCTGGGTCTTCGTCCTCCTGTGCACGCACTCTCGCCACTTCTTCGCGCGCGTGGTCTTCGATCAACGCGCTGAGACGTGGCTGCGCCTCCACGAGGAGGCGTTTAGATCGCTGGGGGGCGTCCCTGCGACGCTCGTCCCCGACAACACCCGGCGGGCAGTGCTCCGAGCCGCCTTCGGGATCGACGGGGAGACGGAGCTCGAGCGGAGCTACCGCGAGCTCGCAGAGCACTATGGCTTCAAGATCGACCCCGCGCCGCCAGGTCAGCCGCGCAAGCGCGGCAAGGTCGAGGCGACGGTCAAGTACCTCCGCAACAACCCCCTCAAGGGACGCGACGGAGAGTCGATCGACGACGTCCAGGCCGCGCTCGATCTGTGGAACCGAGAGGTGGCGAGTGTCCGCGTCCACGGGACGACTGGACTCAGGCCGCGGGAGGTGTTCGAGCGGGAGGAGCGACCCGCGCTCAAGCCGCTGCCCACCGCACCTTGGGTGCCCGCCACGTGGAAGCAGGCCAAGGTTCACCCAGACGGTCACGTGACCGTGCGCGGGCGGCTGTTCTCCGCTCCTTGGCAGCTCGTGCACGAGCGGCTCTGGGTTCGGGCGTGCGGGCCGAAGGTCCTCATGTATCGCGGGGAGCGGCTGGTCGCCGCGCACGTCGACCGGGGAGCGCGACGCACGACGCTCGAGGAGCACCTCCCGGAAGAGCGAGCCCACCTTCGCCAGCGGAGCCAGGCCTTCTGGGAGCAGCGGGCGCGCCAGATCGGGTCCGAGACGACCGCGCTCGTGCGGGCCGTGTTCGACCAGGACGAGGTGCTCAGCCACCTCCGCCAGGTGCAGGCGATCGTCAAGCACCTCGAGCAGTTCCCCGCGGCCCGCGCTGAGGTCGCGAGCGCGCGCGTCCGAGAGTCGTCCGACCTCACCTACGCGGCGATCAAGCGGACGCTCGCAGAGGGCTTGGACTTGGTCCAGAGCCAAGCGACGACGTCCGCCCCTGCTGCGGCGCCGGTGTGCTGCGGGTGCGGGACGCTCCTGCGAGCCGCTCCGAGCGCGGCTTTGCAGCCGGAGGGGAGTTGACGAATGGGTGTCCCCGTGCAGCCTCTCACGGCTCGCAGGAGCCGGTCCTGCGCTCGATCAAGCGGACCCCGGGGGAGTTGCTGCTCCCCCGCGGCCCTCACCACCAACGCCTTCGAGGAGGCGCCATGGCTGACACTGACGATAGCAGCGACGCTCCGAGGATCTACGTCGCCTGCCTGCACTGCTACAACTCCGGCCGCCTGCACGGGGCCTGGTTCGAGGTCCGCGCCGATCCGGACGAGCTCCACCGCGAAGTCCTCGGGTACTTCGCGGCAGGCTGCAACGACCGTCAGTTCGATCAGGAGTGTGACGCCTGTCTCGCCCAGGCCAGCCGCTTCCCCTGCGGCGGCGAGGAGCTGGCCGTCCACGACCACGAGGGCCTGGGGTCCGTGGGGGAGTGCTACGACCTCCCCCGCTTCTGCGAGATCGCAGGGCTGTTGGAAGAGTTCCCCGACCTTCCGGTCGTCGCATACCTCGCTGACCTCGACCACGACTTGGAGCGCGCACGGGAAGGTCTCCGCGACGACTACCGCGGGGCCTGGCGCAGCGTTGCTGAGTGGGCTGAGTCTTGGGCAGAGGACGCCGACCTCAGCGCAGCGCAGCTCTGGCCGTACGTCGACTGGGAGCGCTACGCGCGCGACCTACAGCTCGGCGGGGACGTCAGCACGCTCGAGGTGGACGGCGTCGTCCACGTGTTCTGGAGGTGAAGCATGACGCCCGACGAATCGGCGCAGTCGGACTCCTCCCTATGCCGCCGCGCCCTGGCGTGCCCCGGCTGGATCGTGACCGCGGAGGGCTACGTGAAACGCTGCGGCGAGTGTTCGCGCTGCACGCAGGAGGCAGCCTGCCGGGCTGCCCGCGCGGCTGGCCTCGACGTGCGGCGCAACGGGTTCGTCGTCGGCCTCAGGCTTCGTGCGCGCGACGCCGGGGCGCCGCGCTCTGCTGAGCAGCTGGCCCTGGCGCGAACCAACGACTTGCTCGTCGGCGCGCTGGAGTTGGTTCAGGACGCGGCGCGCGCTGACTTGCTCCCCTTGGCCCTGAGGGAGACACTGGCGACCCTGGCCGTTGAGGTGGCGAGGGTCCAGGGCGTCGCGGAGTGGCTGGCGGAGGACCTGGTCCGCGTGGTGGGGGGCGAAGAGGAAGGGGACGCCTCCGCTTGAACTAGGAAGCGGTCTTCCCGGACGCGGCCCCGAGTCGGCCCACGTCAGTCCTGGCTGCCTGCGGACGCGCCACGTCGAACTCACCCGACCGGATCCGCCTCGTGATCGCGAGGCAGATCCGCTGCACCTGGCGGCCTCGCGACAGGGTGGCCGTCCCCTCGCGGAGCTCGGCGTTCAGTTGGACGATCCCCGCCTCCAGCGCTGCGAGGCAGCGCTGCGGCGGGTCGTGGGCAGGGTCGATCTCGTGCCACGCCGCCGAGGCTGGTCCCTGCTCGTCCTCCTCGGACGGCGGCGCGTTGAGGTCGGCCCACGCCGTGCCGACGCTCACTCCGAGGCGCTTCGCGACCTCGCGGGTGGTGAGCGCCTCCTCCTCCTTGAGGCGCTGCGCCTCCTTGCGGCGGAGAGCGATCGCTGACTGCGCGAGCCGCTCCGCAGGGTAGGCCTTCCCGTCGGCCCCCGTGCGCTGTTCAGGTGCGTCGTCCGACGCACCTGAACGCCGCCGCACCGTCGCTTCACCGACCCCGAGCTCCTGCGCGATCAGGCGGTTGCTCTTGCCCGCGGCGCGCAGCTCAGCGATCCGTCGGTCGCGGATCTCACGCAGCTGCTCGAGGTCAGCAGCGCCGTAGTGCCTGCGGACCTGGTCCTCGTCACAGGCAATGATCGGGTCCCACACGTTGACGAGCCGCGCGAGCACCCGCTTCTTCCCGAGCGCCTTGCACGCCGCGAAGCGCGTGCGCCCCAGCCCGAGCTCGAAGGGCGGCACCTCGCCCACGAGCACGACGGGATGGATCAGCCCGATCGGGCAGGTCCGGATCGACTCGATCATGTCCTGCAGCTCACGAGCGTCTGGCTCCCAGTCGTCAGGCGCGTCGACGTCTTCGACGTCCACCTCCAAGAAGCGTGAGCCAGCGATCACAGTCACCTCGCCCTGCTTGTATGCGTACTTCGAGAGACCGTTCAGCACGTTCATAGCGTATTCCCGCGCCTCCGCTTCGAGGATCAAGAACACCTCCTTGCCGTCCCGCTCCCGCCGGACGGGGGCGCCCATGACCTTGAACGTGAACTTCAAGCGCTCCCACTGCTTCCGCGCGGCGTCGTGGGACTTGTGGCTCGCGAAGCGCCCCTGCCAAGCCCGGAACGAGACCTTGTTGGCTTCGCCCGCGCCGAAGGCGTGGTGCATTTCGTAGAGGTAGTGCGCGGCGTAGTAGAGCTCGCGGCGGGTCGGTCGGCGTTCCTGAGTCATGGCGCTTCCTCCTCGCTGAAGGCGTCGTCGTCGTAGTCTTCCCCGTGGCTGATCAGCACGAGCTCCGCGGCCAGGCGCGTGAGGCGGTCGAGCGAGTCCGCGAGCTGCGCCAAGAGCACCCCCACCCCGTCGACGCCCACCCCCGCGAGCGGCTGGAGCACGCGCGCCGCCTCGGTGGCCTGGTCGACGTGAAAGAACGCGCGACGCAGGTCGTCGCAGGCGAGGGCCCAGCCCTGCGCGTGCGGCACAGGAGGCGGGCGATGGGGGTGATCGCACGTCGCCCCGTCTGTGGGCGGGGCAGGCAGGTCGAGGCTGGGCGGAGGGGGCCGGCGAAAGCGGTCCAGGAGGCGATTCACGGCGAGGTTGCAGTCACCGCACACGCCATGCGCGACGCGCGGTGAGTTCTCGGGCCCTGCGACGTGCTTCGGCGGCAGCCCCTGGTCCGCGCGCGGGCGCTCACACCAGCCGCAGACCACCGTCACAGCCTCCTGCGGGCCGGGCAAGGCGTCCATGAGCGTCGAAGGGTCCTCGTCACGGTCCAGGGCCCGGTCCATGAGGAGTTGCGCCTCCTCTGCGGAGAGTCCGCAGGCCTGGGTCAGCCACGAGTCCCAGTCCGCCCACCCGACCAGGCTGCGGGCGCGGACCAAGGCGTCGCCCGCGTCCTGGGCGGCGACGTTGGCGTCTCCGCAGGCGCGGCGGATCTCCTGCCCTAAGCCGTTCAGCGCGTCGCCCGTCACGGGTGACCCTCGTGGCAGGCGCAAACGCCCACGGGACGTGAAGTTCGGTCGTCGAGTGGTGTCATATGCGGTGCCGTACGGCCCCGCGGCTCGCCACGCTCCTTCACTTCCCTGAGCGGAGGTGATTAGATGTGGACTGCGTTGCGGTTGGTCGGGCAGGGGGACTCTTGCCGGAGAAACCTGCTCGACCCGGCCAAGCGTCTCGGACCTGGGGTTCGCCTCAGGTCCGAGCTACGTACGGGCTGCCTCCTTCCTTCTCCTGTAGGTGTACCGCGACCTGGGACCGTCACGGGGACCAGAAACAGCACGACCTCCCGCACGCTCGGCGCGGGAGGCCACCTGGGGAGCTGGATTGGAGACGTGGAGCGGTAGTGGTGCTCGAAGGAAGCCGTCAGGCCTCGGGGGATCCAAGCCGTGATCCATGGGACGTCTCGCTGCTGTGGTTGATCCCCCTCCCGTCGCGTTGAAGTTCAATAGTCATCGAGTCACCTACGGTATCTACAGAGCCAGGAAGACACGCGCGGGCGCGTTCGTCAAGGTATGGCTCCGCTCGGGTTAGACACACCGCCGCCTGCTGGCTCACGCGGAAACCCAGCAAAGGAGCGGGGCAGGGAAGCGCGGGTGCCGGCGTGCAGTCCCAGGTGCGCGCACCCTGACCTGCATGAGCACGCCCGACACCCTCGCCCCTCGCCCCTCAGATCCCGACACCTTCGTCTCCGTGAACGAGGCCTGCCGCCTGTTCGGGATCTCGCGGCGGACCTTCTACCGCATGCTCGCTGACCCAGACGGCGGGCTCGACGAGGTGGTCCTCAGGATCCCGCCCGCGACCGGGCGATACCGCGTGCCCCTCCAGCGCTTCGAGCAGTGGCTCCGAAGCCGCCAGTAGGGCGGATCCGCGTGGAATCGCCAGGCAGACCTTGGGAGAGTCTCGACGGACTGGCGGGGTGTTGCGACCACCCCGCCAGCCCTGACCCCAAGGCACCTACGAAGGAGGTCCCTCATGGCTGAGGACGAGAATACCCCTACCCCCAAGGCACGACGCAAGCGACACCGCCGCCAGGAGCGCTCTCTCCTCGGCACCCACCTGTTCCGCGACACGCGCACCGGCGTGCTGTGGTGGCGACGCACCTGTCCGCGGACGGGGGAGCGGCTGAAGAAGAGCACCGGCACCAAGGTCCTCGAATACGCGCTCAGGAAGGCGGAGGAGTTCAACGACGAGCTCGAGCGCGAGGCCGTGGGGATCAAGTCCTACGACGGCTGGACCCGCGAGCTCGCGCCCCTCGTTGACGAGTGGTTCGCGGACCAGCGCGCGCAGGACCGCCCGCCGCAGGAGGCCTGGCTGCGTCAGAAGGAGCGCTTCACCCGCAAGGCGCTGGAGGACCTCCGCCTCAGGCGGGCGGCCGACCTCACCGACGTGGGCGCGATCGACCGGCGGTTGAAGGCGCTCAAGAAGCCTGACGCCACGCTCCGGCGTCGCTACCAAGATCCGATCAAGCAGTTCGCCGCGTGGCTCGCGGAGAACGGCCGATACCTGGAGCACGACCCGCTCGCGAACTGGAAGACGATCCGCTACGAACGCGAGGACACCCACCGCGCCTTCGCGCCAGACGAGGTCGCGCGCGCCCTGGTCGCGAGCGACTGGCTGGACACGATCCACCACCGAAAGCACCCGCTCCGCCTCGTGTTCGAGGTGCTCCTCGTCGCGGGGCCGCGCCTGAGCGCGCTCACCTCGCGGGACGCCGAGCACTACCTGGCAAACGAACGCCGGATCGACTTCGGAGCCGGCCAAGGGAACAAGGGCCGAGGGCAAGGGAAGCTCGACGACCGCACGGCGGGCGCCCTCGAGGCCTACCTCGGCTCCCGAAGCGAAGGCCCGCTCCTCCTCAGCCCGCGCGGCTGCCGGTTGGGCAAGCGGAACGTGCTCCGGTGGTGGCGCGAGGCCTTCGGCCTGGGGCTCGTCTGGGAGCTGTGGCCTGCGGCGGAAGAGTGGGACGTGAACGTCGCTCACCTCGTGAACCAGGCCCTCCTGAGCAAGAGCGGCAAGGCCCAGGTGCCTCAGCACGGCAACCCCGAGCTCGTGCTCAACGCGACGCGACGCGCTCGCAGTCGCCTCCGCAAGCGGGTCCAAGGCCTAGTCGACGCGCTTCGTCCGATCTGGGCCGAGCGAATGGAGCGGGTGACGGTCCACTCGTTTCGGCACACCCACGAGACGTGGGCGCGCGCGGTCGGGGTCGACCAGGTCCTCGTGAACCTGCAGGTCGGGTGGAAGGTGTCGCGCGGCGACCAATTCGACGGCCTTCGCATGGCGGCCAGCACGACCGGGCTGGCGCGCTACCTCGACGCCCGCTCCAAGCTCCTGGACGCTCGCCAGTCCGCCATCGCGGTGCGCTCCCTCCTCGACGAGGCGCTCACGGACCTGAGCGAGGAGCCTGACGCCCGCGAGGAAGGCGACGGCGCTCGCCACGCTGGATAGTGGCCCCGCGAACGGCGTTCCGTGAGAATGGCCTACATACTGGCCCTGGGCGGTCCATGCGGGCCACCACGGGCCTGTGTGGGCCGCACAACCCCTGGTGTGGCCTGCCTGAGCCAGCGACCCGCCCAACCCACGACCCTCAGACACTCCCACTGGGACGGGCTTCGTGCGCGTCACAACCCCCGCCGCCGCAAGCCCGTGAGACAGGGTGAGACCGGGCAGGCCAGCAGAATGGCCTACATTTTGGCCTCCGCAGCGCGCCTCGCCCCCGTACACGCGAACGCCGCCTCTCACAAACGCTTGTGGGAGGCGGCGTTGCGCGTTAGCGGGCGAAGAGACTCGAACTCTCAACCCTCAGCTTGGGAAGCTGATGCTCTACCATTGAGCTACGCCCGCGCTTGTGGGCGTGAATCTACCACCGCCCTGGGCTCCATCAAGACTCTCCTTGTCGAGCCCGCTCCTGGCCTCTTCGGACCCTCACCAGCAGTCGCTGAAGCCGTCGCCGGGGTCGAGCCGGGCCTCCTCGCGGAGCCGCTTCCACGCCTCGCGCAGGAAGCGCCGCGTGTTGGAGCCGAGGGAGTCGCTTTTCTGCCTGTTATGGGTGTTCACTTCGATCCTCCGCTTCCCACCACCAGCCTGATCGACACACTCGTGGCCTTGTCCGCAGTCCGGAATTCGTCCCCGTGGAGGATCCGGCGGCGGGGGCGATTGGCGCCTTGCTCGCGGGACGGCGGCAGGGCAAGCTTGAAGCATGAGCGACACGAGCACCGGCGCCGACGTGCAGCGCCTTCTGGTCCAGGCCCTCGCTGACGAAGAGCGGCGGCTCTCGGACCTTGAAGAGCGCGTGGGGCGGCTGCATGGGCTCCAGCAGCGGGGCGAGCTGCGGGCGCCCGAGCTCGAGGAGGAGCCGCCGGCTGAGGCTGGGGTCAGCGACGTCGACCTGGCCGCCGCGCGCGAGCTGCTGGCGGAGAGCGGGCGACACCTCCGCGAGCTGGAGGGGCGCCTCCACGCGCTGGAGGATCCCGAGGACCACGTGCGCGCCTTGGCGCCCGAGCCCTCGACGGAGACGGCTCCCTCCTTCTCGCCTCCGCCGGCCGAGGGCTCCGCCTACGAGCCGCCGGACACCGATAGCTTCCAGCGCGTGCTCGTCACCCCCGCTGCGACACAGCCCGAGGCCGCCGAGCCTGGATCCGCCGAACCCGAGCGGCTGGCCGGGGCTGAGGGGAACGGCGCAGGCGGGACCGAGGCCGACGCGGTGGAAGCTGCCCCCGCCGAGGCGGCGGGCTGGGGCGGCGGCGGGGGCTTCCGCGACGCGGCGCCGGCTCCGAGCGCTGAGGCGCTGGCGACTCCGACCACGGCGGCGGGCTGGGGCGGCGGGGGATTCCGCGACGCGGCGCCGGCTCCGAGCGCTGAGGCGCTGGCGACTCCGACCACCTC
>CALDQK010000519.1 GCA_937911525.1 uncultured bacterium | reverse complement strand
CAGCGGGGTCTCCTGGCACGAGGCCGTGCGCTACTGCCGCTGGGCGAGGCGCCCGCCGGGAAGGCGTGCACGGGCGCCGTGAAGTAGTAGGGGTCCTCGTCCCGCCGGTTGAGCAGGCGGGCCGAGGGGTCCTCGTCGCCCCAGGGATAGATCCCGCCGCGGACGCCGCGCGCGGCGAACTCCCACTCCAGGCTGGTCGGCAAGCGCAGCCCTGCCCAGGCGCAGTAGGCCATGGCGTCGTCGTAGGTGACCCCGTGGACCGGGTGGTCGTCAGGCGCGACGAAGTGCGGCTGCTTGGCGGGCTCCGCCCAGTCCATGTCGCCGGGGTCCTTGCCCTCGTTCACGCGCCGAAAGAAGCCGCGCGGGGGCGCCTCGTGACCGGTCTCGGCGCAGAAGCGCGCGAACTGGGCCCAGCTGACCTCGTACTTGCCGATATAGACACCGCGCGTGCGCTTGGCCTGGCGCGGGGTGGGCGAGCGCCAGTGCTCGAACATTCCGGAGCCCGCCTTCCAGAAGGGATCGGTCGGGCCGCCGATCGAGAACTCGCCGGGAGGCAGCCAGCGCAGGACGCTCCCGTCGCGCTCCCACACGTAGTCACCGTCGAGCTCACCCGGGGTCAGCCCAGGCGGCAGGGGCGGGCGTGGATCGAGCTGGAGATACCAGCGCGGGAGATCGATCAGGCTGTGGACCGAGAAGGCGAGCGCCTCGACGCGCCGGCCCTGCTCGTCCTCGGCGAGGAGGGTCAACTGGTGGCGCCCGGCCGGCAGGGTCACCCGCAAGCGAAAGGTCGGGTCCTGCGGGGTCGTGCGCGTGGCGTCGTCCTCGTAGCCGGCCAGCCACACCTTCAGCGGTCCCTCGCCCACGACCCGGCCCGCGATCCTGAGGGTGCGCGCGCGCAGCTCGCCAGGCGGCTGCTCCTCCAGGATCAACCTGGGCGCGCTCGCCTCACCCCCGCCCTGAGCCAGGGAGCGCCAGGGCTTGGTGATCGCGAGGGCCGCGATCAAGGCCCCCAGGGCCAGGAGCGGAACCAGCCAGCGCAGGAGCTTGCCCAGGCCCGAGCGGAGCGCGCTGAGGGGCTGCGCCTCGGTCGGCTCACCGGCCAGGGCCCGCCGCAGGTCGGCGGCCATGGCCGCGCCGTCGGGGTAGCGCTCGGCGGGGTCGCGACGCAGCGCCTTGAAGCACACCGCCTCGACCCCGGCCGGGATCGTGGGGTCCTGGGCGCGCAGCGGCTTGGGCTGCGCCTCCTGGATCGCCTGGTAGAGGTTGTAGATCGAGGTCCCCTGAAAGGGGCGCTCGTCGACCAGCAGCTCGTAGAGGATCACCCCCAGCGCCCACACGTCGGTCGGCGCGCCCTGCGCCTCGCGGTCGCCGCGGACCTGCTCGGGGGCCATGTAGCCGGGGGTCCCCAGCTGGGCGCCGGTCCGGGTCAGGCGCTCGAGGTTGGCCGAGGAGGCGAGCCCGAAGTCGGCCACCTTGATCCGCTCGTAGGCGTCGACCAGCAGGTTGTCGGGCTTCACGTCGCGGTGGAACACGCCCTCGCCGTGGGCGTAGCCGAGGGCGTCCGCCGCCTGGAGCAAGAGCTGGAGTCGCTCCTCACGGCTCGACTCCTTGGCGACTGCGTCGAGCGAGCGCGCCCCCTCGACGAGCTCCATCACGAGGTAGAGCCCGTCGATCCCCTCCTTGCCCAGGTCGTGGACCTTGAGCACGCCGGGGTGATCGAGGCGCGCCGCCAGCTCGCCTTCGCGGCGGAAGCGCTCCTGGGCGACGGCGCTGGGCGTCGGCAGGAGGATCCGCTTGATCGCGACCTCGCGCCCGGTCTCGTTGTGGACCGCGCGGAACACGGCGCCCATGCCCCCCCGCCCGAGCTCCGAGGCGAAGCGATAGGCCGCCAGCCCCCCTCCCAGCGATCCCTTGCCGAGCAGGTCGGGCGGCGCGCTCCCGCCCGACTCGTCCCAGGCCGTCGCCTGCTCGTTGAAGGCCACGCTCGAGCCGCCCGGCTCGTCGACCCGCGTGTCGTCGGGGTGGTGGCTGTGGTCCGCCCGCGTGGGGAGCTTGGCGTCTGGGTCGTGGGTGATGTCGCCGGCGGGCTCGGGCTCGGACTCAGCCTCCCGCGGCTGGGGGACGAGGTCGGGGTCGCGGGTCTGGTCGTCGGGGCGCAGCGTCGTGTCGCCGAGCTCCTCCTCGAGGTCGGGCGAGTGGGTCTTGGCCGCCGGGTCCTCGCTCGCGTCCGCCAGCCCGGCCGGGGCCGCCAGGCGCCCGGTCCAGCGCGTGGACTCGTCGTCGAAGTCCTCCCGCTCCTCGGCGGCGTTGGCGACCGTCGTCTCGCCCGGCGGAGGCCCGTCCAGGGCGGCGAGAGGATCGCCGTCCAGCGCTGCGAGGGGATCGGGGCGCTGGAGCCCCTCTGGGCGATCGAGGTCCCACAGGGTGGCCTCGGCCGCGTCGTCGGTCTGCTTGGGCGGCCCCCCTTCCCCCTCGACGTCCCACAGGGTGGCCTCGGCGGGGTCCTTCTCCTCCTCCTGCGCGCCCTTCTCGTCGGCGTCCCAGAGGGTCGCCGAGGCCGGGTCGTCGTCGGCGGCCTCGGCAGGGCTCTCGGCCAGGGGCGCCCCCTCCCAGGACGTCTGGGCGTTGGGGTCCTCCGCTGGGGAGGCCGCGGGAGCCGGGCCGTCCCAGGCGGTCATGGCGTTGGGGTCGACCTCGGGCGGGGACGGCTTGCGCGCGAAGGGCACGTCGTCGCGCAGCTCCTCCTCGGGCGGCTCCTCCTCGGGTAGGGAATGGCCCGAAGGGGAGATCACGCGGTCATAGCGGATCGTGCTTCGCTGGATCTCCTCGACCGTGTGCAGCTGCTCGGGCGAGAGGACCGCCTCGAAGCGACGCGTCGTCTCGCTCAGGTCCTTCAGCTCGCTGAACTGCGCCTCGCTGACCCAGCCCCGCTCGAGCACGACCTCCTCGAGCCGGCCGGGCTTCAACGCTCCCAGCAGGCTCGCGAGCTGCCCAGCGCTGACCCAACCACGCGCGAGCAAGAGCTTGGCCAGGGTCGCGTCATCCACGCCCCTAGGTTATCCGCTCCCGCCCCTCGGCGCGGGCTCCTGACTCGCGGCCTCTCCCTTGACGAGCGCCAAGGGAGGGAAAGCCCCCTATGCTCGCAACCCCGAGGAGGTGCCATGAGCGGACCCGAGCCGGTCGGAGTCGACCTGCAAGACAGCAAGCAGCGCCTGGCCGTGCGCTGGAGCGACGGGAGCGAGACCGCCACGCCCTACCGCGAGCTGCGCCTGGCCTGCCGCTGCGCCCTCTGCGTCGACGAGCTGACCGGCAAGCCCCTGCTCGACCCAGGCACCGTCCCCGCCGACGTCGGCGTCGACACCTGCGAGGAGGTCGGCCTCTACGGGATTCGAATCGGCTGGACCGACGGCCACAGCACCGGGATCTACACCTGGGAGCGGCTGCGGAGCCTCGCCGGTGCCTGAGGTCCTGGCCGAGCGCCGCGGCGCGCGCCTGACCCTGACCCTCAGCGCGCCCGAGCGCGGCAACTCCCTCGACGAGGCCATGCTGAGCGCGCTGGAGGGCCATCTCCGCGCGGCGGCCAGCGACGACGAGCTGCGCCTCGTCCTCCTGCGCGGCGCCGGCGAGCGGAGCTTCTCCACCGGCTACCACGTGCCCTCGCTCCTGGCCGAGCTCGACCAGGGCCCGAGCGTAAGCGACTACGAGAACCATCCCCTCGAGCGCGCCCTGCGCGCGCTCGAGGAGCTGCCCCAGCCGAGCCTGGCGGCGATCGGCGGCAACGCCTACGGCGCCGGCTGCGAGCTGGCCCTGGCCTGCGACCTGCGCGTCGCGAGCGAGGAGGCCCGCTTCTGCATGCCCCCGGCCAAGCTCGGCGTCCTCTACAGCGCGACCGGCATGCGCCGCCTGCTGGAGCTGGTCGGCCCCTCGCGGACCAAGGAGCTGCTCTTCACCGCCTGCGTCATCGACGCCGCGCGCGCGGAGCGGATCGGGCTCGCGGACCGCGTCGCTCCCAGCGAGGCCTTCTGGGACGAGGTCGAGCGCACCGCGAGCGCGATCGAGGGCAACGCGCCGCTCTCGATTCGCCACACCAAGACGATCCTGCGCTCCTTCCTCGCGCCGCCCCCGCTCGACGAGGCCGCCCTGGCGGAGGTCGCCCGCCTGCGGGACGAGTGCTTTCGGAGCGAGGAGTTCCGGCGGAGGTCGGCCAAGCTAGGGAAGCGGTCTCGTTAGTCGGCGAGAGCGCCAGACAGCTCCCATTTCGCGCCCGTGCCCAGGGCTCAGCTGCCTTCCCCCCACCAAACCCGCTTCAAGAGCTCCATCGCCATGGCCCGCGCCCCGTTGGCGTCCGTCCACCAGTCCTCGGGGTAGCCCTGATCGCCCGGACAGGAGACGAAGCGCAGCTCGCGCCCGAGCGCCTGCGCCTCGCGGCGGAAGATCTTCGCGGCGCGCCCCGAGTGCCAGGGTGAGGTCACGAGCAGGACCGTCGCCTTGGGGGGCAGCTCGAGCAGCGGGAGCGAGAAGCGCGCGTCCTCGACGGTCGTGGTCGAGCGGCCCTGGAGCAGGATCCGCTCGGCGGGGACGCCGCCCGCGACCGCGCGCTCCTTCATGAGCTGGGCCCAACTCGTGCCCGGGTAGAGCTCGCCGCCCGACATGAGCAGCGGACCTTCGGCCAGGTGTCCGGCGCGGAAGAGCTCGAGCGCGGCGTCGACGCGCAGGCCGCGGTGCTCCCCCGCGAGGACCACGATCGCGTCGGCGGCGACCGCCTCGCTGCGCTCGATCAAGAGGCCTGGGAGCGCGCGCAGGAGCGGACGGTGGACCAGGAGCGCAGTGAGCGCGAGGACCGCCAACGCGATCGCCGCGCGGCGGCAGCCGCGCGGGCGAGGAGACGGGGTCTGGGGCTCGCTCACTGCGAGAAGCGGAACAGGCAGTCGCCCGTCTGAATGTAGTCCCCGCTCTGGAGCGGGCGCTGGCCGTCGATCCGGGCCTGGTTGACGAGGGTCCCGTTGCTCGACCCGAGGTCCACCAGCAGGAAGCCGCCCGACATGGGCTGGATCTGGCAATGACGGCGGCTGACGCGCTCGCTCGGGACGCGCACGTCGGCGCCCGGGTCACGCCCGATCACCATCGCGCGCGAGGGGTCCAGCGTGATCCGACTCCCCTTGAAGCCATCGGGCCCGTGAACGACCTCCAGCTCCCCTCGCCGCGCCACGGCCGGCGAGGTCGGCGGCACCGCGGGCATCGTCTGCTGCGGGGGCGGCGCCGGGGGCCCAGGCATCGGGGGCCCAGGCATCGGCGCGGGCCCGCCCGCGGGGTCCACCGTCGACGCGTTGGGCGTGACGAAGGGGGTCCCGCAGCTAGGGCAGTTGCCAGCTCGCCCAGCGAACTCGGGGCGCACGGACATGAGCTGGCCGCAGTTGCCGCACCGGAAGTGGATCACGCGCGCAGTGTAGCCGCGGGGGGGGCGGAGTGGAATCGCCTCCGGGGCAAGGACTTTCCCCCTCCACTCATCTGCTCGTGCGCTTGTTTCCGAGCGGCTGAGGGGCGATGCTAACCGAGGAGATAGGTGTGGGACGGACCCTGGCGAGCTATATCCTCGACGCCGGCAGCCTCGACGAGGCGGCCTTCTGCGAGCGGCATCCCCGCGACGTGCTCGTGGTCGAGCCCTACGCCATGGAGGAGGAGCCCGAGCTCTCCACCGCCGCGGGCGGCCATCTGACCTCGGGTGTCCCCAGCGTCTACCCCATCGAATCCAAGGAAGCCCACGGCATGGGCGACCGGATCACGATCGGGCGCACCGGGAACAACGACGTCACGATCCCGGCCTCGGACGTGTCAAAGTTCCACGGCTACCTGACCCCCGCCGAGGGCGGCGGCTGGAACTACACCGACGCCGACTCGACCTTCGGTTCGCGCCTCAACGGGCAAATGCTCCCGCCCAAGCGCTCGACCCCGATCTCCTGCGGGGATCGGCTGCGGGTGGCTTCGGTCGACATGACCCTCTACACGCCCAGCGGCCTCTACGCCTACCTCATGAAGGTCACCCGCCGCGGAGACGCCAAGTGAAGCCCTGGCGGATCGCGCTCCTGGCGCTGGCCCTCCCCCTCTTGGCGGGCTGCGGGACCCTCAACCGCGCCACCGAGGACAAGACCCAGCTCTACGGCGAGATCCCGACCGGCCTCGGTCGCTACCTCGAGGTCCGCGTCGCCGGCGTCGAGGACGAAGAGCTGCGCGCCGAGCTCCTCGGGGCGATCCGGCGCGAGTTCGTCCGCGGCGGCCTCTTCGAAGGCGTGCGGATTCTCGAGGGCGAGCAGCCCGGCTCCGCCGTGGCGAGCGAGCTGCGCGTCTCCCTCGAGGGCCGCTGGCACGAGCAGATCTTCGACCTCTTCGAGTGGACCGACGCCTACGTCGAGCGCTACGAGCTCGCGATCGAGCTGGTCGACGAGAAGGACGACCCGGTCCTCGCCGGACATATCACCGGGATCGGGATCGACGCCGTGAGCGACCCCGACTACGTCGACCGCCCCAAGCAAGAGGACGTGCGCCTCGCGGCGCTCCACGACGCCTCCATGAAGATGTCGCGCGCCCTGCGCCAGGCCGCAGGGGCCCGGGTCAGCAAGGTCCTCGAGAGCATGCCCCAGGTCAAGCTCTCGCGCCCCCTCGGCCTCGCGGCGCTGGGCTTCGACGACGAGGAGAGCGCGCGCCAGCGCCAAGGGCCGATCCTGCTCCACCACCTGCGGCGCGCCTTCAAGAAGCTCCACGAGCGCAGCTTCCTGCTCGTCTCCCCCGAGGAGATCGACCTCGCCCTCGAGCGCGAGGAGCTGGAGGACTTCGCCGACGTCGAGGCCTACAAGCTGGAGCGCGTGGCCAGCCACCTCCCCCTGGCCAGCCTGCTGATCTACGGCAACGTCGAGGTCGTCGAGGGCGGCGTGCGCGCCACGGCGGTCATGGTCGACCGCTCGGGCAGCGAGGTGGTCCGCGAGGAGGCCTCCGCGCAAGGGCTCGGCGCGGTCGCGGTCGTAGCGATCAAGCTCGCCCGCGGGCTGGGCAAGAAGCTGCAGGAGCTCGAGAAGGCGAACTAGGAACATCTCCGTTCCAGCCCTGGAACGCGAAGGAGCTGTCGCGCCTACGACAGCTCCCTGTTCGTCGGTTTGTGAAGCAGGAAAGCAGGAAAGCAAGAAGGCTGCAGGCTGCAATCGCGCTCCTTCCTGCTTTCTTGCTTTCCTTCTTCAATCTCCGAAACGCGAAGGAGCTGTCGCGCCAGCGACAGCTCCCTCCCTCTCTTCCGACGCTGAGCCCTACTACTAACCAGCCAGGTCCACGGGCTGACGGGCCATGCGCCCGGCGAGGCCGGTCACGAAGCTGAGGATCGCGTCGCGGTCCTGGTCGCAGAGGTGGGCCATGCGGGTCGAGAGCATGGCCTCAGCGCTCTCGCCGGCGAGCGAGCGGAAGCGGTCCTCGCGCAGCTGCCGCTCGACCTCCTCGCGCACGACCTCGGCGGCGGCCCGCTTCTCCTCCTCGAGGCGCTTCTGGCGCGCGGCCGAGAGGGTCTCGAGGTGCTCCATGGCGACCACGAGCACGCCCTCGAGCTCGTCGATCTCGGGGTGGATGTCGCGGGGCAAGCCGAGGTCGACCACGATCAAGGGGCGCTGGACGCCGGCCTTGCGGCGGGCGGCCAGGGCCGGCTCGATGTGCTCGCGGCGCAAGACGGCCTCGTCGGAGGCGGTCGCGGCGAACACCAGGTCCAGCCAGCCGGGGGGGTGGTCGAGGAAGGTCTCGAGCGGAGTCGGGGTGCCGCCGTACTTCTCGCAGAAGGCCTCGGCCTTCTCGAAGGTCCGGTTCACGACCAGGCACTTGCCGGTCGTGCCCTGGAGCGCCTGGGCGACCTTGCGCGACATGTCGCCCACGCCGATCAGGGCGGTGACGCCGGGGCCCTGCTTGCCGAAGTGCTGACGGATCTTCTGGAGCGCGATCGTGGCCACCGAGACGTGGGTGTCGCCCACGGCGGTCTCGGTGCGGACGCGGCGCGAGACGCCGATCGCCTTCTCGGTCAGCTTGTGGAGGGTCTTGCCGCACACGCCGATCTGGCGGCAGAGGTCGCGGGAGCGGCGCAGCTGGCCGCTGATCTCGGTCTCGCCCACGACCAGGCTGTCCAGCGAGCTCGCGACGCGGAACAGGTGGGTCAGGGCCTCGGCGCCGGCCTTGGCGAAGAAGGCCTGGCTGTCGACGAGGGCGCCGCGCTCGGCGAAGAAGCAGGAGACGGCGAAGCGCAGCTCTTCGACGCGCTCGGCGGTGGGGCTGGCGGGGAGGAGGGCATAGAGCTCGACCCGGTTGCAGGTCGAGACGTAGAGCAGCTCCTCGGCGCCCAGGGTCTGCTGGAGGGCCCGACGCTCGTCGTGAGCCTCAGGGGGGAGGACGAAGTCGCCCATGCGGCCGAAGCCGATGCGCCGGAAGGAGGTCCCCACCACAACCAAGCGTTCGATCACCATGACACCCTCCGAATCCCCTCGCTTAAGGGGCAATTTCCTCGCCAACGGCTAAGTTCCTGATCCGCAAGGCAGAGGTCCCACGATGGGCGCAGCATTTCGTAATGCCGCGCACGCCGTTCTCACCCAGAGCGATCCTGCCCAGCCAATCCGATTTCAGACCGCCCCGCCCACACGACCAGCTCTCCAGCTGGATCTTCGGCTCGAAATTCAAGGGCTTTAGCCCCCCTGCAGGCGGCTGAGGAGGAGGGGCAAGGTCGTCTCGGCGGTATCGCTCACGTGGACGAGGGGGTAATGAGGGGACGCGCCTGGGTCGAGGAGGACCGCCGGCTTCCCTCTCACGAGCGTGTTACGCAGGAAGAGCTCCGTCACACCGACGGAACACGAGGTCCCGGAGCCCGTCACCACCACCAGGAAGCCGGCGCGCTCCGTGCGCAGGTGAGCCACGGCCTCGTCGAGGGGTTCCACGGAGGACACCCTGGCGCGCGGTGGCCGGGGGCGCCAGGGACATGTCCGGCCAGGACTTATCCGGACCGGGGGCGACTCAAGAAGGCGCCCAAGCTGCTCAGCCCGAGCCAGCCGACGCCGACCAGGAGCAGGAGCGCGGTCTGCCAGGGGAAGCTGGGCGCCTCGCTTGGCGCGGCGTGGGCGGCAGCGGGTCGCGGAGCGGCGCGAGTGGGCCGGCCGGCCCCCTGGGCGAGCGAGACCCGGGTGCGCGCCGCGAAGGGGCCGAACTCTTCCACCTGGGCCGGCTGGCCGTAGCGCGCCGGCCAGGTCACGACGACCTTCTCCACGCGCTCGGCCTCTCCGAGCCCCACGAGCTGCTCGAGCGAGCACTGGCTGGCGTAGCCGCTGCCGACCCCGACCAGGCGGGTCTGGATTCGCTCGCCGGTGTGGACCCGGATCAGCGCGCCGACGGCCTCGGTGTTGGGGGCCTGCCCGCGCAGGCGGATCGCGAGCCAGGGGCGCTGGTTGCCGACTTGGTTGTCCCACAGCTCCGCGAAGGCCTCGTAGTTGTTCACCGCGTAGTCGACGTCGCCGTCGAGGTCGAAGTCGGCCACGGCCATGCCTCGGCCGTCCTTGGTCCCGGCCAGGCCGAAGGCCACGCCGACCTCGATGAAGCGGCCCTCCCCGGCGTTGAGCAGGAGCATGTTGGGCTCCCGCCCGTTCCAGGAGTTCCGCCCCACGAACGCGTCCGTGTAGATCGACTCTTCCTCAGCTTGGGTCTGGGAGCTCACGGCCCCCTCGGCGAAGGGCAGTCACAAGTCGTCCTTGAGCTCGCCCGTGATCCAGCCGTTCACCGTCAGCACGTCGAGCAGGCCGTCGTTGTCGGCGTCGAAGAAGCCGCTGCTCCAGAACCACCCCGGCGGGTCGGCGTTGGCCTCCTCGCTGGTGTCGGCGAAGCCTCCGTCGGGGCGCTGGCGGAGCAGGTAGTTGCCCTTGAGCGAGGCCCAGCCGACGCGGGCCCAGTCCTCGCCCATGTGGCGGCGGAGGTCCCAGAAGAGCTGCTGCAGCCGCTCCCGGCGCCCGGAGCGCACGATCCGGAGCACGTAGGCGCGAATGTTGACGTCCTCCGAGAACCAGCGCTGGTTGCTGCGGATCGAGGACACGTAGAGGTCGAGCAGTCCGTCGTTGTCCATGTCGCCGAGGCTGGCGGACATGCCGGCCGAGACCGCCAGGGTGTCGGTCTCGAGGGTCGCGTCCTTGAAGCGGCCCCGCCCCGTGTTGCGCAGCAGCACGTTCCGGCCGAAGTCGTTGGCGAGGTAGATGTCCACGTCGCCGTCGCCGTCGATATCGCCGGCGGCCGCGCCCAGGGTCAGCCCGCGATCGTCTGCGCCCGAGGCCGCGCTCACGTCGCGGAAGCGGAGCGGGCCGCGAGCGAGGTAGAGCTTGTTGGGCGCCCCGTTGCGCGTGTAGAGCATGGTGTCGGGGACCTCGCTGCGGGCGTCGAGGAAGCGCCCCAGGTAGAGGTCCACCGCGCCGTCGCCGTCGAAGTCGGCCGCGAGCGCGACGGCGGTCATGTCGTCCTGCGCCAGCCCCGAGCCCTCGGTCACGTCGACGAAGCGGCCGCCGCGGTTCTCGAAGAGCCGGTTGCGCCCGTAGAACTGCCCCACGAAGAGGTCGGCGTCGCCGTCCCCGTCGAAGTCGGTCGCGAGGGCGACGTTGGGGTGCTCGACGTCCGCGAGGCCCCACTGGCGGGTCACCTCGCGAAAGCCCTCGGGCAAGTTCAGGAAGAGGGCCAGGCCCTCGCCCTTGGTCAGGAGCAGGTCGTCCCGCCCGTCGCCGTTGACGTCGGCCGCGCTCGCGCCGCCGATCGCGTGGCGGATCACCTGGTAGCGCAGCGCGGAGCTGGGCGGGAGGAAGCGCGGGTCCGGCGAGCCGTAGTGGCGCAGGCCGCGCTCGCGGGCGACCTCGCGGAACAGGTTCCCGGGCCCCACGACCAGGCGAGCCCAGCGGAGGCCGAGCGAGACGGGCGCCCAGGCCTCGCGCGCGGCGCTGGTCGGGCGCCAGCGCGAGCGGAGGCTCGAGCGCATCACGGCCGGGCCGGCGGCGGTCGGGCCGTAGAGGACGAAGCGCAGGCGGACGGTCGCGGTGCCGTCGGCCTCCAGGCGCTCGAGGAGGTCCACCTTGAGCTCGACGTCGTCGACGTGCTCGAGGGGCGCGGCGAGCTGCGCGAGGAGCCCCGCGATCTCGCGCCGGGTCTCGGCGTCGGGGAGGGCGGTGACCTCCTCGACCCGCAGCGCGCCGAGGTTGATCGCGCGTGGCTGCCAGCGCAGCTCGGGCGGCCCGCTCTCGCCCGCGGGGACGCTGGGGTGCAGCCCGCGCTCGGCGTGACCCTGCTTGAAGGCCTTCTTGAGCGGGTTCAGGCCGGCCAGCACGGCGCGGCCGGTCTTGGCGTAGGCCTCGGCGCTGACGCCCTCCTCGAGCTGGGGCGGCTCGGCCGCCAGGCTCAGCGCGGGCGCGCCGAGGAGCGCGACCAGGAGGGCGACCAGGATCGGGCCGGCGCGAGTCACAGGGGCGCGGCCACCGTCTCGACCACGCGCTGCATGGCGTCTCGCGCGCGGCTGCGGCCGGCGCCCAGCTCGTCCTCGACCACGATCCGGTGGGCGAGCACGGGCACGGCGAGCTCCTTGACGTCGTCGGGGATCACGTAGTCGCGCCCGCGCACGAGGGCCAGGGCCTGGGCGGCGCGGCGGAGCGCCAGCGAGCCGCGCGGGCTGACGCCGACGGCGACCTCGGGCGCGTCGCGCGAGGCGTGGGAGATCGCGACGATGTAGTCGAGCACCGAGTCCTCGACGCGGACGTCGCGGGTGGCGGCCTGGAGCGCGAGGACCTGCTCGCCGGTCACGACGGGCGTCAGGTCGCGCAGGGGGTGGGCCGTCTGCTGGGCCTTGAGCACCGCCCGCTCCTGCTCGGCGGTCGGGTAACCGATCTCGAGCCGGATCAGGAAGCGGTCGAGCTGGGACTCGGGCAGGGGGTAGGTGCCCTCGAACTCGAAGGGGTTCTGGGTCGCGAGCACCAGGAAGGGCTTGGGGAGCGGACGCGTCTCGCCGTCGACCGAGACGGCCGCCTCGCTCATGGCCTCGAGCAGCGAGGACTGGGTGCGGGGGTTGGTGCGGTTGATCTCGTCGGCGAGGACCACGTTGGCGAACACGGGCCCCGGCTTGAACACGAAGCGCTGCTCTTGCTGGTCGTAGATCGAGACGCCCGTGATGTCGCTCGGGAGCAGGTCCGGGGTGAACTGGATCCGCTTGAAGGCGCAGTCGATCGAGCGCGCCAGCGACTTGGCCAGGGTCGTCTTGCCGACGCCGGGCGCGTCCTCGATCAGGAGGTGGCCCTCGGCGAGCAAGGCCGTCAGCACGGCCTCGACGACCTGCTCCTTCCCCACGAAGACCTTGCGGACGTTGGCTGCGAGGGACTGTACCAGCTCGGTCGTTTCCGTCATGGCGGGATCTTAAGCGCCCCGACAGAGCATGGGGAGGCGCAGGCGAGCGAGCGGGGGCTGACCCCAGCGCCTGAGGGTCCTCGCGCTGGGGAGCGGGAGTGATTAGGCTGAAGCCGGGATCGGAGGGTCTGGCTTGACGAGCAGCGGTGACCTGCACGGGTTACCCGGGGTCGTCTCTTTCCAGCGCATGGGAGGGGAGTATCGATCGCTGGGGCCCGGGATCGAGGACCTCTTTGGTTACTCGGCCGAAGCGCTCCTCAGCGGAGATCCTCCGCCGCTCGAGCTGGTGCTCGCGCGAGACCGCGAGCGCGTCGCGCGACACTGGCGCTCCCAGAAGGGCCCGGCCACGACGACCTTCCGCGCGCTCCACCGCGCCGGCCACGTCGTGACCGTCGAGGAGCGGATCAGCGACGCGGGCCTGGGCCTGTGGCTGGACCGGGGTGAGCTCGAGCGGACGCGGCAGCGCGAGGAGGCGGAGCTGCTCATGCGCCGCCTCGGCGAGCTGGCCGGCGGGATCGTGCACGAGCTCAACAACCCCCTCGCGGGGATCGTCAACTACGCCCGCGTCGCGCAGCGCCTCGCGGGCGAAGACGCGCGCCTGCGCGAGGTCGCGGACGGGATCCTGGCCGAGGCGCAGCGGATGTTGGACACGGCCGACACCCTGCGCTCGCTCTCTCCGCGACCCTCTGGGGAGGGACCCCGAGCCGTCGCGCCGCAGGACCTGCTGCGCAGCACCCTGGGCCTGATTCGGGCCCCCCTCCGCGACGCGGGGGTGCGCTACGCCCTCGAGCCGGCCCCGGCCGAGCTGCCCCATGTCGCCGAGCGCGGCCACGGGCTACACGTCGCGCTCCTGTTCCTGGTCGACTCCCTGCGCGTCGCCCAGCCCAAGTCCCTGACCCTGCTCGCGCGCCGGGTCGGCGGGCACGTGGAGCTCGTCCTGGCCCACGACGCCAAGGGCGAGCCGGTCGGCGTCGACCTCGTGCGGGATCTCCTCGGCGAGCACGACTGCGAGCTCGAGCAGCGCGGGAGCGGCAACGCCCGCGAGATCCTGGTCCGCGTCCCCATGCTGGGGGACTGAAGCAGGCTGGTCACCGGGTGGCCCAGCGGCCACCATGCTCCCGTGCGGATTGGCGGCTACGAAGTCGTGCGGGAGCTCGCCCGAGGCGGAATGGGCTTGGTCTACCTGGCCCGGGATCCCGGCCTGGGGCGGGAGGTCGCGCTCAAGCTCTTGGGCCGGGCGACGGCGGAGTCTCGCGCCCGCTTCGCGCGTGAGGTCGAGGCCCTCGGCCGCCTCCGCCACCCCGCGATCGTCTCGGTCCACGCGGCCGGGGAGGACGAGGGGCGGCCCTACCTCGTGCTCGACTACGTGCGCGGCCAGTCCCTCGCGCAGCGCCTCGAGCGGGCCGGTCCGCTCACGGTCAACGAGGCGCTCGAGCTGCTGCAGGAGCTCGCGGGCGCGGTCGAGTGCGCCCACGCGGCCGGGATCCTGCACCGGGACCTCAAGCCGGCCAACGTGCTCCTCGACGAGGGGGGGCGCCCGCAGCTGACCGACTTCGGCCTGGCGCGGCTGCGCGCCGAGGCCTCTCAGCTGAGCAAGACCGGCCAGCTGAGCGGGACTCCGGGCTTCTGGGCCCCCGAGCAGGCGCGCGGCGACCAGGGCCAGGTCGGGCCAGCCACCGACGTCTACGGGCTGGGCGCGACGCTCTACGCCTGCCTGACCGGGGAGCCCCCGATCCACGGGGCCTCCCTGGCCGAAGCCGTGATCGCCACTCAAGAGCGGGTTCCCAAGCCACCCTCTCGCCTGCGCCCCGACCGGGACGCGCGCCTCGACGCGCTCTGCCTGCGCTGTCTGGCCAAGGACCCCGCGGAGCGCTTCGCCAGCGCGGGCGAGCTGCGTCAGGCCCTGGCCGACGTCCGCGCGGGGCGGAGCGGAGCCTGGGCCAAGGGGCCGCCTCGGCGGCGCTGGTGGCCTGCGCTGGTCGTCGTGCTGCTCTGCGGACTCGCCCTGGGCTGGTTCCTGCGGAAGCGGGCGATCCAGCGCCGGCTGGAGTGGTGCTTGCGCCTGGAGGGCTTCCCCGAGCACACACCCGAGCGGCTCCCGGCGAACCTCTTCGAGTGGTCGCTCTCGCACGGCAGCGGCCAGGCGCCCAGCCTCGAGGACGTGGTCGCGGCGCGGGCCCATGTCGACGAGTATGGCTACCGCTTCATGGGGAGGGAGCAGAGCAACGAGCTCCTCGAGCGCTTCCAGGCGGCCGAGACCATGCTCCGCTACCGGAGCGGAGAGCCCTACGACCGCCCGCTCATGGGGGGGCAGTGGCCGCGGATCGCGAACGCCACGATCGCGGCCGAGGAGGGGCGCGCCGAGGAGGCCTGGCGCTGGATCAGCGGCGCGCGCGAGGGCGACCTGCGCCAGTTCGTGGCGGGGGTCGTGTTGGGGCGAGCCCAGGGGGACGCGCTGGCGCGCAGCGCTTCGTGCCAGGATCTGGACGAGCTGCGGCTCGCGCTGGAGCGCCCGCGCTCGCGCGCGCGCCGGCTCGGGATCGGCCACCGAGCGCGGGCTGACTGGCCGATCCACATGCGAGCGCGGCTGGAAGACGCGGCCCCCTCCTGGCGCGAGCGGCTGGGCGGCCCTGAGCTGCGGGACCCTGCGCGAGCGTCCGACACGCTCCAGATCCTGGGCGCGATCGGCGAGGAGGTGCGCGACCCCGGCCCTCGCTTCGCGCGGGTCCTGAGCGAGTCGCGCGCCGCCTTCGACGCCTGGGCGCTGGCCAAGCCCACCGAGCGCCTGCCCCGCGCGATCGAGGTCGGAAACGCGCTCTTCGCAGCCTTCCCTGGCGTCGCTGAGCCCTCCTCCTTCGAGCGAGTCGTCGAGGCCTACACGACCTCGCTCCCGAGGGTCGTGAGCGTGGGGGTGGCCTGGGCCATGCTCCGCGCAGGGATCTTGCCGCGTCAGGGGCACGAGCTCCTCGTCCTGGCGCGAGAGGGAGGCCCCGACCGGCTGCGGCAGCTGGAGCCCGACAGCCGCGCGGCCGCGTTCTGGGAGGTGATCCGACTCCAGCGCGACCTGCGCCCCTATGACCGGGCCGAGGCCCGCCGCGTAGTGGAGCTCTGCCAGCGCGCCCGCCAGGCGCCCCTGGCGGACCTCCACCCGGCGCTGGCGGCCTTCGCCTGTCTCTACGAGCTCCAGGCCAGCGGCGTGGCGCGGGGCGAGTCGCTCGAGCTGGCGCGCGAGGGGTTGCGCCTGGTGGACCTCGCTCGCTTCCCGGACCTCTACATGTCCCTCGCGCGCCGCGAGCTGCAGGAGCTCCTCGCCCAGGGGCGCGAGAGCGCCAAGTGCCGCGAGACCATGCTCGCGCGGATCGAGGCCTTCCCGCGCCTCCTCGAGCAGCGCCCCGAGCTCCAGCGCGAGAACGCCTTCACGCACGCCTGGCGCGACTGCTATGGCCCGCTGCTGGTGCAGGCCCACCGCGAGCAAGACTTCGCGGCCGGGGCAGCGCTCGCCCGTCGCTACCTCGAGATCAAGCCGCAGGCCACCGACGACACCTACTACCTGGCCTGGACGCACTTGGCGAGCGAAGCCCGCCGCACGCAGGGACCCGCGGCGGCGCTCGAGCTGCTCGCTCCCCACCTGCGCCGCGGGCCCGAGACCAGCCACCTCTTCGCCGCCGAGGCCGCGGTGGCGCTGTGCGCCGTCGGTCGGCGCGACGAGGCGCGCGCGGTCGTGCGAGAAATGATGAAAGAGCACTGCCCCCGGCCGCACTACTGCATCTACTGCGGCTCCG
>CALDQK010000518.1 GCA_937911525.1 uncultured bacterium | reverse complement strand
TGCTCGCACTGGCTGCGCAGGGGGCCGCGCAGCCAGTCTTCGACGGGCACCCGGAAGCCCCGCTTGGGGCGATCGGTCAGCCGGCGCGGGACGTGGCGCGCGAGCAGGTCGCGCAGGAGCGGCTTGTTCGGCTCCTCCCAGCGGCGCGCCCACTCGCTGGGGAGGCTCCAGGCCAGCTCGACCAGGCGGTGGTCCAGGAGGGGCAGGCGGACCTCGAGCGAGGCCGCCATGCTGGCGCGGTCGACCTTGGTCAGCAGGTCGTCGGGCAGGTAGCCGAGGAGGTCGGCCCGCTGCAGGGGCGCGAGGGGGTCGTCGGCCGGGGGGCGCGCGGGCAGCTCGCGCAAGGCGGGGCTGCAGGCCAGCGCCGAGGCGGCCGCGCCCTCGACCAGCTCGTGGGGCTCCTCCCAGAGCGAGGTCAGGTGCAGGTAGACCTCGCGCAGGTCTCTCAGCGTCGCGCGGCGCAGGCGACGGCGCGCGCCGCGCCCGCGTCCCCAGTCGGGGGCCCAGCGGGTGCGCAGGCGCGCCGCGCGCGCCAGCTCGCGCAGGGGCGCGGGGAGGCGCTGGACCTTGGCCAGCAGCTCCAGGCAGTCGCGGTAGCGGGTGTAGCCGGCGAAGAGCTCGTCGCCGCCGTCGCCCGCGAGGGCCACGGTGACCGAGGAGCGGGTCAGCTGGCTCAAGAGGGCCGTGGGCAGCTGGCTCGAGTCCGCGAAGGGCTCGTCGTAGAGGTCGCCCAGGCGCTCGACGAGGGCCAGGGCGTCGCCGCTCTGCATGTAGAGCTCGGTGTGCTCACAGCCGAGGTGCTCGGCGACGGCGCGCGCGTAGGGCGCCTCGTCGTCCGCCTCGCTCTGGAAGCCGATCGAGAAGGTCCTCAGCGGCGTGGGGGACACGCGCTGGCCGAGGGCCGCGACCAGCGAGGAGTCGACGCCTCCCGAGAGGAACACGCCGACCGGGACGTCGGCCGCGAGGCGGCGCCGGACCGAGTCGCTCAGCAGCTCCTCGCAGCGCTGGAGGGCCTCGGCGCGGGTGGTCCACTCGCCGCTCCCCGGCGCGCCGAGCTGCCAGTAGCGGCGCGGGCGCGCCAGGCCCTCCTCGACCCAGAGCAGGGTCCCGGGCTCGAGCTTCGAGACGCCCTGGTAGATCGTGCGCGGGGCGGGGACGTACTGCAGGCGCAGGTAGGCCAGGAGCGCCTCGGGGTCGAGCGCGGGGGTCCAGCCCTCGAGCGCGCGCAGGGCCTTGAGCTCGGAGGCGAAGGCCACCCCCTTCGCCCTGCGCAGCCAGTAGAGGGGCTTGATCCCCAGCCGGTCGCGCGCGAGGGCCAGGCGGCGCTCGCGGCGGTCCCAGAGCGCGAAGGCGAACATGCCGTTGATCCGCTCCAGGGCCCGCTCGACGCCCTCGCGTTGGCAGAGCTCGAGCAGGACCTCGGTGTCGGAGCTGCCGCGGAAGCGCGCGCCCGCGCCCTCGAGCTCCTCGCGCAGCTCGCGGTGGTCGTAGAGCTCGCCGTTGTAGGAGAGCACGTAGCGCTCGTCGCTCGAGACCATGGGCTGGTGGCCGGCGGCGCTGAGGTCCACGATCGAGAGCCGGCGGTGCGCGAGGGCCACCCCGGCGCCCGCGTCGACCCAGGTCCCGGCGTCGTCAGGGCCGCGGTGAGAGAGCGTGGCGCCCATGGCGGCGACCCGCCGCTCGAGCTGCGCGGCGGCGCGCGTCGCCTCGAACTCGACGAAGCCGGCTATTCCGCACATACACAACTCAAGTCCGCGCTCGGCGCGTCTGCGAGCGCCTGGCTATACTCTCGCGCGCTATGCTGAAGCAGACCATAGTTTCGGTCTACACCCACCGCGAGCTGGTCCGCGAGATGGCGTGGCGAGAGCTGAAGGGGCTCAACCGGGGCGCCTTGCTCGGCAGCGTGTGGCTCGTGCTGAGCCCCCTGATCCAGGTCGCGGCCTACGTGGCGATCGTGTCCTTCGTGTTCGGGCAGCGGAGCAGCACCGGCGGCCCCTTCGACTACGCGGTCTACGTGCTCTCCGGCATGATCCCCTGGCAGATCCTGCTGCGCTGCCTCGGTCAGGCCCCGGACCTGATCCGTGAGCGCCTCGACCTGGTCAAGAAGGTGATCTACCCGCTCGAGACCCTGCCCTACACGGCGGTCATGGTGAGCAGCTTCGGCTCGCTGGTCAGCCTGCTGGTGTTCCTGGGGCTCGGCCTCTACGCGGGGCGCCTGCAGTGGACGACCCTGCTCCTGCCGCTCCCCGCAGCGCTGCTGGTGGCCTTCGTGGTCGGTCTGTCCTGGAGCCTCTCGGTCGCCGGGGTCCTGATCAAGGACCTGCGCGAGATCGTCACGATCACCCTCGCGCTCCTGGTCTACGTCTCGCCGGTGGTCGCGAGCGAGGCCCTCGTGGGCCCCAAGGTGTGGGGCTATATCCTCTACAACCCGCTGGCCCACGTCGTGATCTGCTTCCGCGACGTGTTCGAGGGGAGCTTCCACCCGTGGAGCTGGGTCCTCTTCGCCTCTCTGGCCGCGGCGGCCTTCCTCTCGGGGGCCTGGGTCATGACGCGCGCCAAGCGCCATATCGCCGAGTACATCTAGCGTGAGCGGCCCACCCGCGATCCGCGCGCGCGACCTGCGCAAGCGCTTCCGCCTCTACCACGACGCGATCACCGGTCCGCTCAAGGAGCTGCTCTTCTTCTGGCAGCGCGAGCGCTACTTCGAGGACTTCATCGCCGTAAACGACGTGTCCTTCGAGATCCAGCACGGCGAGGTCGTGGGGTTGATCGGGCCCAACGGGAGCGGCAAGACGACCCTGCTGAAAATGATCGCCGGGCTGCTGGCCCCCAACGGGGGCGAGCTCGAGGTCGAGGGCAAGGTCACCGCGCTCCTGGCGCAGGGGGTCGGGATCCACCCCGAGTTCAGCGGGCGCGAGAACATCCTCTACGGGGGAATGCTGCTGGGCATGAGCAAGGCCGAGGTCCAGCAGAAGCTGCCCCAGATCATCGAGTTCGCCGAGATCGGTGACTTCATCGACCGCCCGATCCGCACCTACTCCTCGGGCATGCGGGCGCGGCTGCTCTTCTCGATCTCGATGAGCATCGACCCCGACATCCTGATCGTGGACGAGGCCCTCGCCACCGGCGACGCCTACTTCCTCCAGAAGAGCTCGGGCCGGATCCGCGAGCTCTGCGAGAGCGGCGCCACGATCATTTTCGTGTCCCACAACGTGCGCCAGATCCAGAACCTCTGCTCGCGCAGCCTGGTCCTCGAGCGGGGCAAGCTGGTCCACGACGGCTCGGTCTCGGAGGGGATCGCGCGCTACCTGGACTGCGTCAACGCCGCCGCGGCGAGCCCCGAGCAGGCGCGCGGACCGCAGCGCTACGCCCTCGTCGAGGGCAGCGGCGAGCTCGAGCTCCTCGACGCCTGGCTCGAGGTCGAGGGGGAGCGGGCGGGCACGGTCACGATCGGGCGCCCCGCGCGCCTGTGCTTCGAGGTCCGCTGCGCGCGCGAGCTGAGCGACACCCGCCCCGTGGCGCGCCTCTTCTCGCAGAAGTCTTCGCTCCCCTACGCGATCTTCCCCTACTACGACGGCCAGCTCGCCGTCGCGCCCGCGAGCGAGCCCCTGACCCTGCCCGCGGGCGAGAGCCGGCTGGTGTTCGAGCTCGAGCCCCTCGCGATCGGGGACGGCTCCTACGCCATCGATCTGCACGTGCTGGCCGAGCCCGGCGACGACCGCCACCTCGCCCACTACGCCAACGTGTTCTCCTTCCGAGCCGTCTACGGACACCCGGCCGGCCTGGGGCGCGGCTCGCTCATGGAGCTGCCCGTGCGCGAGATCCGGGTCGAGGGCGGTCCATGAAGGTCGCGATCTACGGCAACAACCTCAACATGGGCTACTTCCTCGCCCGCGCCCTGCGCGAGCACGGCGCGCAGCCCAAGCTGCTCCAGCTCGAGTACCCCGCGGCGCAGGACCGCCACTCCTGGTGGACGGAGGCCGCGCCCGACCCCGAGCTGGTGATCCGGCTCGGCTTCCCCTGGCAGCAGCGCGCCAGCCTGCGCCCCTTGGCCTGGAACGCGCGGCTGCGCGAGCTGTGGCGGCGCGTCGCCGACTTCGACGCCTTGATCCTGAGCGAGGACGGCCCGGCGATCTTCTCGGGCCTGCGCGGGGGACCGGTCAAGGTCCTGCTGCCCTTCGGCTCCGACCTGCTCGAGCTGCCCTTCGAGCTCGAGCAGCTGGGGCGGCCCAGCGAGGTCCTGCGCCGTCACGTGGGCGACTTCGTCCGGGGCGACCTGCGCGCGCCCAAGCGCCTGGGCTCGAGCGTCGTGCGCCGCGCGATCGGGCAGGTCCGCACCCGCCGCGGGCTGCGCCAGTGCGACGGCTTCCTGGTCGGGACGGGGCAGCTGATCGAGGTCCTCGCGTCGCTCGGCCTCGACCACTACCCGCGCCACGCCTTCCCCTTCCCCATGGACACCTCGGTCCTCGAGGAGGAAGACCCCCAGCTCGACGCCGCCCTGCGCGAGCGCTTCGCCGATGTCGACCTGGTGTTCCTGCACCCGGCCCGCTGGCTCTTCCTGCGCCTGGACGCGCTCCCCTACCTGAAGGAGAACGACAAGCTCCTGCGTGGCTTCGCCCGCTTCGCGCGCTCGACCTCGGCCAAGGTCCGGCTGCTCTTGATCGAGAAGGGGCGCCCAGAGGACCTCGCGCGCGCGCGCGAGCTGGTCGTCGAGCTCGGGCTGACCCCCTTCGTCGAGTGGCTGCCCGAGCTCCCCAACCGCGAGCTGCGCGCCTACTACCGGCTGGACAAGGTCGTGGTGTGCGACCAGTTCAGCCCGAAGCTGGCCCACATGGGCAACGCCGGGCGCGAAGCCAGCTACTACGGGCGGCCGCTGATCACGGCCTGGAGCTCCGAGTGGGCCGCGCCGATCTACGGCGCCGACCTCCCCGCCCACGTGTTCGCGGCGACGAGCGACGCGGAGGTCCAGGTCGCCTGCGCGCGCCTGGCGGAGTGCACGCCCCAGGAGCGAGCCGCGATCGGGGCCGCGGGGCGAGAGTGGTTCGCGCGTCACCACCTGGCCGAGAGCTCGATCCCGCCCCTGCTGGACTTCCTCGCCCGGCTCGAGCGCGCCCGGCGCTGAGCGCCGGGCTGCGTTGCTACTCCAGCTCGATCTCGACCCGGCGCTCCGCGGCGTCGGCCGCCGCGACGGCCGCCGCGAAGTCCTCGCCCCCGGTCGCGATCCAGCCGACCCGCTTGAGCGAGTTCTCGAGCGCCTCCACCCGGTCGCCGGGGCGGACGACCACCTCGAGGTCGAGCACGCCGGGGAGGGCGCGCGCTTCGGCGACGCCTCGCACGGCCCGCACCACGCCGGGCGTCTGCTGGAAGAAGCGATAGCAGGCCCCGCGTCGCTGCAGGGGCGGCAGCTCGGGGCGCCCGCCGCAGAGCAGGGCTGCCGTGAAGGCTGGCGCCGCCAGGCCGCAGGCCTGCTCGATCAGGGTGTGGAAGACGTGGCCGCCGCCGCCGCGCGCGCCGAGCTCGACCAGGCGCGGACCGGCCGCGGTCACGATCACCTCGGTGTGCGCCATGCCGATCTCGACCCCGATCGCGGCCACGGCGTCCTGGACGAGGGACTCGACCTCGGCCAGCACCGCGGGCGGGCGTTGGCTGGGGAACTCGAGGCTGGTGGCGACGCGGGTGCGCGCCTCGAGGTCCTTGACCTTGTCGCTCATGGCCAGGATCCGCACGTCTCCAGGTCCGAGGGAGACCGACTCCACGGTCATTTCGATCCCCTCGAGGTAGTCCTCCACGACCAGGCGCCGATTGGTCAGGTAAGGCTCGGCCCAGGCGTAGGACCACTCCACGTCGCCTTCGGCGCGCACGACCGAGATCCCGCGCCCGCCGCCGCCGCAGTCCGTTGGCTTGAACACGCAGGGGAAGCCCAGTTCGCGGGCCGCGGCGCGCGCCCCCGCCAGGTCGTGGACGACCCGATAGTCCGGCTGCGCCAGGCCGGCCGCCGCCCACAGGTCGCGCATTTCCCCCTTGTCGTTGGCGGCCTGCGCCGCCGCGGGGCGGATCCCGGGGAGCCCGAGCGCCTCCGCCAGGCGCGCCGCGCTGCGGGTCCCGAAGTCGTTGACGGGGAGCACCCCGTCCAGCTCGCGCTCGCGCGCCCACTCGAGCAGCGCGGGGGTGTCGCTGAAGTCGATCGGGGCGAACTCCTCGACCTCTGCCTTGCCGGGCGCGTCGGGGTCACGGTCCACGGCGAGGACCGTGAAGCCGGCCGCTCGCAGCTGGCGCAGCACGGGGACGTAGTAGCGGCCGGCGCCCAGGACGAGGATCCGCCGCCTCGGGCTCACTCAGCGTTCTCTCGGTAGCGTTTGAGGCACACCGTCTCGAAGGTGTCCCACTTCTTGCCGTCGATGCAGTCGAACCACAGGTCCTCCTGCTGCTCGATCCAGTTGAGCTTCTCGATGAAGGCCGGGTCCGAGGCGACGTCGGGGGGGATCACGACCACGCCCGAGTCGTCGCACACCGCGACCGCGCCCTCGTAGCGGGCGCGCCGCTCGGCCAGGACGTCGGCGGGGAAGGGCGTCTCGTGCTTGCGGTTGAAGCAGCCGATCGGGGTCGGGCCCTCGTACCACACGGGCCAGTTCTCCTTGCGCAGGCGCGGCACGTCGCGCAGGCGGCCCTGGACCACGATCGCGGCGGCCTGGCGGTAGAGGAGCACGAACTTGGCCACCAGCTCGCCGAAGATCGCCCGCTCGCCGCAGTCGAAGGCCTCGACCAGGATGATGTGCCCCTCGCGCGTGTCGCGCAGCTGCTCGTGGACGGCCCAGTTGCTCTCGTCGTAGGCGTAGATCCACTGGACCGGCCCGACCTGGAAGTGACCGGGGTTGAGCGCCGCCACGCCGGTCACCGCGCCGGTCTTCCCGAGGCAGTCGGCGACCTCGGTCGAGGAGATCCGGTTGCGGCGGATCGTGTCGATCACTCGCGCGGTGACTTCATTCATGGGGGCTCCTGGCGCCGCCGGGCGAGCGGGCGTAGCGGCTGTGCTCGATCTCGGCGTCGCGGTAGAGGTAGAGGCAGAACTCGTAGGGCAGGTAGTCGTGGCGGAGCGTGACCCGGCGGGTCAGGTCCTGCGCCTCGCGCAGCGCCCAGGCCGGGTCGGTGTGCCAGGCGCCGGGATGTTGGAAGTCGACGAGGGTCGTCATGAAGTCGATCGCGACGCCGACGCGGGCCAGCGAGAACAGGCGGGCCAGGGCGGCGCGCAGGTAGTCCTCGTTGCCCTCGCCCTCGAGGCGGGCGTTGAACACGCCCGAGGCGAACACGTAGTCGAAGGGCCCGCCGGGGGGGTCCTCGCTCGTCACGTCGCAGAGGTGGACCTCGACCCCGGGGCGCTGGCGGCGCGCCTCCTCCAGCAGGACGGGCACGATATCGACCCCCGTGTAGGAGCCGCGCCAGCCGGCCTGCTCGAGCCAGGGCTCGAGGTCGGCGAAGCCGCAGCCCACGTCGAGCACGCTCCCCTCGCGGCGCTCGCCGGCGATCCCGGCCAGGGCCGCGAAGCGCAGCTCCTGGCGCCCGCCCGCGCCCCAGCCCAGGGTGCGGGGGTCGTAGCCGAAGCGCTCGTAGCGCTCGCCGTAGCGGGTCAGATAGGCCTCCCGGTCGACCTCCTTCACACCGCCTCCCCCAGGATCCGGCGCAGGTTTCCTCCGCACACCGCCTCGCGGTCGCAGCTCGCGAGGCCGGCCATGGCTTCGCGCGCCAGGCGGGCGTAGTCGGGCAGGCTGACCTCGGGGAAGTCCGAGCCGAAGAGCACCTTGCGGTCGAGGTGCTCGAGCACGAAGAGGTAGTCCTGGTAGGCCGAGGTGTGGCGCAGGGCCTGGAGCACGTAGGAGGCGTCGAGGTAGACGTTGGGGTTGGACTTGGCCACGAAGTAGGCGTCCAGCGCGCGGTGCCCGCCGAGGTGCGCCAGGATCAGCACCAGGTCGGGGTGGCGCTTGGCGAGCAGGTCGTAGGCGTAGGGCTCGATGCTCCGCAGGGGGACCTTGGGGTCGCGGCACTGGGGGTAGGCGCAGAACAGGGCCGGCAGCCCGCGCGCGCTGGCGCCGGCGCAGAGCTCGTCGACGCGGGGGTCCTCGAGCGGGATCCCCTGCAGGCGCGGGTGGACCTTGAGCCCGCGCAGGCCGAGCTCCTTCGCCCGCTCGAGCTGGGGCGCCAGGGGGCGGTCGAAGTCGACGCAGCCGAAGCCGATCAGGCGCTCGGGGGCGCGCGCCACCAGGCGCGCGGCGCCCTCGTTGTCGAGGGCGCCGGGGATCGGGAGGATCACCGCCCGCTCGACCTCCGCCTCGTCCATTTCGCGCAGCAGGCGCTCGAGCGAGGCGTCGTGGTGGGTCTGGAACCAGCGGCCGTCTTCGGTCACGTGGACGTGCGCGTCGATCACAGGAAGGCCTCCAGCCACTGCTCGAGGTTGAGGAGCGACCAGATGAGGAGCCGGCGGTTGACCTGCCCCGAGAGGTGCTCGCCCACGAGGCCGCGCACGAGCGCGGGGTCGAGGTAGTCATAGATCCGCGCGTGGTCGTCGGAGACCACCGAGCGCACCCACTCGATGCTCTCGCCGCGGAACCACGAGGCGTCGGGGCCCGAGAAGCCTTGCTTGACCTGGTCGACGACCTCCTCGGGCACGTAGCGACGCAGGACCTGGCGCAGCAGGAGCTTGCCGTCGCGCGTCCGCTCGAAGTAGCGCTGGGTCTTGGGCCCTGGCTCGTTCTCGTCGAGGCGCACGACCGCGCTCAGGTCGCGCAGCTTGTGCTGCATGGGCACGCGCTGGGCGAAGTCGACCAGGTCGTTGTCCAGGAAGGGGACGCGGCTCTCGAGGCCGTGGGCCATGCTGAGCCGGTCCTCGACGACGAGCAGGCCGTGCAAGAAGGCGCGCGCCTCGAAGGCCAGCGAGCGGTTCACGTATTCGATCGGGGTCCGCGGGGGCTCGGTCGAGCCGCGCCCCAGCAGCCCGCGGAAGAGCTCGAGGGGCCGGACCTCGTCCGCCTCTGGGCGCAGCTCGGGGCGGAAGATCGCGGGGAGGGTCTCGCTGGGGAGCAGGCGCGACCAGAAGTCGTAGTACTTGGCCACGTAGTGATCGAAGTCGTCGTTGACCACGGCCCGGTAGTAGCGCCAGGGGTAGCCAGCGAAGAGCTCGTCGCCGCCCGTCCCGCCCAGGACGCTCTTGGCGAACTTGCTCGCCAAGCGGGCTACGTAGTAGTTGGGGTAGCTCTGGCCGACGCGGAGGTCCTCGAGGTGCCACACCAGCTTGGGCAGGCAGCGCTCCATGTCGCCCGCCTTGAGCACGACCTCGTAGTGCTCGGTCTTGAAGCGGTAGGAGAGCGCCTCCGCCTTGGCCCGCTCGTCGAAGGACAGCTCGAGGCCGGAGGCCGAGGTCATGTCGAAGCCGCAGGTGAAGGTCGTCAGGTGCGGGAGCGACTCGGCGGCGACCGCGCTGATCCCGCCGGAGTCGAGGCCGCCGCTGAGGTAGGCCCCGACGCTCGCGTCGCTGACGAGCTGGCGCTGGACGGCCTGACGGAAGAGGCGGCTCAGCTCCTCCTCGTACTCCTCGGGGGAGAGGGGCTGGTCCGGCTCGCGGAAGTCGAAGTCCCAATAGCGGCGCTGGCGCAGCTCGCCGCTGGGCTCGACCTCGAGGGTGGTGCCGGGTGGGAGGAGCTTGACCCCCGCGAAGAGGGTCCCCTCGCTGAGCAGGTTCTGGAAGGTCAGGTATTCGACGAGATGCGGGAGGCTGAGGCTGGTCTCGAAGGCGGGGTGCTCGCGGAGGGCCTTGACCTCGGAGGCGAAGAGGAAGGTCTGGCCGCGGCGCGTGTAGTAGAGCGGCTTGATCCCGTAGCGGTCTCGCGCGAGGAAGAGCCGGCGCGCGCGCGCGTCCCAGAGCGCGAAGGCGAACATGCCGTTGAAGCGCTCCACGCAGGCGGGGCCCCAGGCGCGGTAGGCCTCGAGGACGACCTCGGCGTCGGAGGTCGAGCGGAAGCGGTGGCCGAGGGCCTCGAGCTCGCCGCGCAGCTCCTGGAAGTTGTAGACCTCGCCGTTGTAGCTGAGCACCGCGTCGCCCTCGCGGCTCTGCATGGGCTGGGCGCCCGCGGGGGTCAGGTCGAGGATCGCCAGGCGGCGGTGGCCGAGGCCGAGCTCCCCGTCCACGAACACGCCCTCGCCGTCGGGACCCCGGTGGGCGAGGGCGCGCGCCATGGCCCGCACCACCACGGGGGAGGCGGGCTGGCCGTCGAAGTGGAGGGCTCCTGCGATCCCGCACATAAGAGGACGATAGCGCACGCGCGACGCTCGCACCGCGACGGCGTGAAGTAGGCTGCGACTCGTGGCGAAGATCTTGATCGTGGGCCAGGCGGCGGGCCACTTCTCCGAGCGAGGCCTGGTCGGGACTCGCGCCGGACACGAGGTCCACTGGTTCGACGACGGGCCGGCGCCGGCTCCCGCCGGGGTCGCCTCCCTCAGCCACCCGCCGCGCGCCCCGCGCGGGCTGGTGGGGACGGTCCGCGCCGCGGCGCTGCGGCGCACCCTGCGGCGCCTGCGCCCGGACCTGGTCCACGTGCACTTCGCCTACCAGGGGCTGGCGGCGTTGGCCCTGGCCGACCACCCCCGCCTGGTGCTGACCACCATGGGCGGCGACGTCATGATCGAGCAGGGGCAGGTCCGCTCGCGGCGGCGTCAGCTACTACTACGGCTGCTGCTGTGCCGGGCGCGCGCGATCACCTGCCAGGCCCCCGGGGTCGAGCAGGCCGTGCTGCGCTGGGGCGACTATCGGCACAAGATCCACCGGGTGCGCTGGGGGGTCGACCGGGGGCGCTTTCGCCCCGGGCTCGAGACCGCCGACCTGCGCGCGCGCCACGGGCTCGCCCCGGACGAGCTGGTCCTGTTCTGCTGCCGCCTCTGTCAGCCGCTCTACAACAAGGACCTCGCGCTGCGCGCCTTCGCGCGCGCCCGCGAGCGCGGCCTGCGCGCGAGGCTGCTCGTGTCGGAGCTCTACGCCGAGCCGGGCTACCGGGCGCGGCTGGACCGTCTGGTCGGCGAGCTGGGGCTGGGCGAGGCGGTCCGCTTCGTGGGCGCGATCCCCCACGCCGACATGCCGCGCTACTTCAACCTGGCCGACGTGGTCCTCTCGCTGCCGAGCTCCGACGGGCTGCCGCAGTCGGTGCTCGAGGCCATGGCCTGCGGCAGCTACCCGATCCTGGGCCGTCTCGCGCTGCCGGTCTACGCCGAGCTGGTCGAAGGCCCCGAGCACGGGCGCCTGGTGGCGCTCGACGACCCGGGCGAGCTGAGCGAGGCGCTGCTGGAGCTGGCCGAGGACCCCGCGCTGCGGGCCCGGGCGGCTTCGGCTGGGCGCGAGCACGTGTCCCGCCTCGCCGACTGGGAGGACCAGGCGGCGCGGATGAACGCGATCTACCAGCGCGTGCTCGAGGGCTGAGGTGTGCGGCTTCGTCGGAGTCTCGCTCCCCAAGGACGCCGCGGCCCCGCGCGCGGAGCTGCTGGTCCGCGCGACCCGCGCCATGCGCCACCGCGGCCCCGACGACGAGGGCTACCTGCTGGCCGAGCTCGCCAGCGCCGCCAGCTGGAGCTACGCCGGCGAGGAGACCCCCGCCGCGGTGCGCGCGGCGCTCGGGCTGGAGCCGCTCCCCTCGGCGCCGCCGCGCTGGGACCTCGCCCTGGGGCACCGCCGCCTCGCGATCCAGGACCTCCGCCCCCAGGGGCACCAGCCCATGGCCAGCGCCAGCGGGGACTGCCTGCTGGTCTACAACGGCGAGCTCTACGGGACCGAGCCCCTGCGGCGAGCGCTCGAGGCGCGCGGCGTCCAGCTGCGCGGCGCGAGCGACACCGAGCTCCTGGTCGAGGCCTGGGCGGCCTGGGGCCCTGACTGCTTGGAGCGCCTCAACGGGCAGTTCGCGTGCGCGGTCTACGAGCCCCGGCGCGGGCGGCTGACGCTGGCGCGCGACCGCTTCGGGATCAAGCCGCTCTACCTGCGCTGGGAGGGAGGGCGGCTCGACTTCGCCAGCGAGCTGCGCCCGCTGCGGATCCTGGCCGACGAGCCCGGGCCCTGGGAGGTCGATCCGGAGGCGGCCTACGCCTTCCTCGCCGCGGGCCGGAGCGACTACGGGCGGCGGACCTGCTTCCTGGGGCTGACCCAGGTCGAGGCGGGCGAGCGGGTCGAGCTCGACCTGGTCCGGCGCACCCTGACGCGCCGGCGCTGGTACGAGCTGCCGCGCCGGCGGCGCGCGCTCGCTCCGGCGCAGGCCGTGGCCGCCCTGCGCCGCGGGCTCCAGGACGCCGTGGCGGCGCGCCTCGTCGCCGACGTCCGCGTCGGCAGCTGCCTCAGCGGCGGGATCGACAGCTCGACGGTGGTCGGGATCGCGTCGGCGCTCTTGCGCGAGCGCCCCGGCGCGGCGCGCAGCCTGGGCGGCGAGGTCCAGGCCTTCAGCGCGCGCCACCCCGGGCTGGCCTGCGACGAGGGCGAGTGGGTCGACCTGGCCCTGGCCCACAGCGGCGCCCGCGGCCACAGCGTGGTCCCGCGCGGCGAGGACCTCGTCCGCGAGCTGCCCGCGCTGGTGGCGCAGCAAGAGCTCCCCTTCCCCACCGCGAGTAGCTACGCCCAGTCTTGCGTGTTCCGCCGGGCGCGGGCCGAGGGCGTGATCGTGACCCTCGACGGCCAGGGCGCCGACGAGCTCTTCGCGGGCTACCCCGAGCTGATCGCGTTCCGCGTGCGCGAGCTCTTCGCCTCCAGCCGGCTCTCCGAGCTGGTCGGGGAGGTCCTGGGGCGCAGCCCGGCGGCGCTCCCGTGGCGGACCCAGACCCGGGCCCTGCTGCGCGGGCTGCTGCCGCACGAGCTGATCCGCTGGCGCCGCCGCCAGCGCTGGGGGGACCTGGGCGGGCTGGCGCCCGAGCTGGCGCTGGCTCAGGCGGCGCGCGTCCCGCTCCACCCGCGCGAGGGTCTGGACGCGGTCCTGCGCGACATGCTGGGCGCCTCCTCGCTGCCGGGGCTGCTCCGCTTCGCCGATCGCAGCGCCATGGCCCACTCGGTCGAGGCGCGCTTCCCTTTCCTGGACCACCGCCTGGTCGAGTTGGCCTTCTCGCTCCCTCCAGAGCTCAAGCTGCGGCGCGGAGTCACCAAGTGGGTCCTGCGCGAAGCGGCGCGCGGCTGGATCCCGGAGCGGATCGCGGCCCGCCGCGACAAGGTCGGCTTCGCGACCCCCGACCAGCTCTGGCTGGCCGGGCCGCTCCTCCCTCTGGCCGAGGAGGTCCTGCTCGACCCCGGGCTCGAGCGGCGCTTCTTCGACCCCGCCGGGGTGGCCCGCCTGCTCGCGGCTTGGCGCGCCGGGGCGCCAGGGGTCTCGGCGGCCCTGATGCGGTGCCTGGTCTTCGCGCTTTGGTTGCGCTTTGCGCGCTGAAGGCGGGAGAGGTCGGCTATCCTCTCGACGTGATTCGCCTTGGCATCAATGAGGGCATCAACAGCTCCGTGGTCGTGCTCGATGGCGACCGCCTCCGCTACGCGGTGCAGGAAGAGCGACTCCGCCGCGTCAAGAACTACATGGGCTTTCCGACCGAGGCGGTGCGCCGCGCCTTGGCTGACCTGGGGCTCTCTCCCCGGGACGTCGGGCGGGTGTGTTTGAGCAACCTGGTCAGCTACGAGTTCGACAAGGACTCCTTCCTGGCCGAGTACGAGAAGCGCGCGCGGACCCCCTTCGAGCGGCTCCAGCACGCCGACCAGGAGGACCTGCCTGGGATCGCCCGCCGCTGGCTGCGCCGCGACCCGGGCGCCGAGCTGACGCGCGCCAAGACCGCGGGCGAGCGCTACTGCCAGCGTCACCTGGGCGCCCTCGGCCTGGGCGACACGCCCCAGGTCCGCCGTGACCACCACCTGCTGCACGCGGCGGCGGCCTACTTCGGCTGCCGGGCTGACCACGAGCGGGAGACCCTGGTCCTGACCCTCGACGGAGGGGGAGACCAGGAGTGCAGCGCCGTCTACCGCGCTCAGCGGGGCCGGCTCGAGCTGCTGGCGCGGACCCCCCAGGGCAACTCGCTCGGCAACGTCTACTCGACCCTGACCCACCACCTGGGCTTCACCCCGCACGAGCACGAGTACAAGCTGATGGGCTTGGCGGCCTACTCGGACGGGTCTCACACCGGCGCCGTCGAGTCCCTCCTCGCGAGCTACCTGGACCTCGACCCGCAGAACCCGCTGCGCTTCAAGCGGAAGGTCCCCGAGCCGACCTGGAAGCTGGGTCGACGCTATCGACGCGAGCTGGAGCGGGTCCGCTTCGACAACGCGGCGGCGGGCCTGCAGCGCTTCTGCGAGGACCTGCTCGTGCGCTGGGTCCGAGCCTGCGTGCGCGAGACCGGGATCGGCGATGTGGTGTGCGCCGGGGGCGTGTTCATGAACGTCAAGGCGAACAAGCTCATCGCCGAGCTCCCCGAGGTCGAGCGCTTCGACGTGTTCCCCTCCTGCGGCGACGAGACGCTCCCCTTCGGCGGGGTGTGGCTCGACCGGGCAGAAGAGGACCCGGAGCGCGGCGCCGCGCTGGGCCTCGACACGATCTACCTCGGCCCCAGGGCGGAGGCCGACCTGCAAGACGCCCTGGCAGAGCTCCCCGCGGGGGTGGAGGTGCGCCAGCTGAGCGACCCCGCCGAGGAGATCGCTGAGCTCCTGGCGCGAGGGACGATCGTGGCGCGCTGCTGCGGCCCCATGGAGTTCGGGGCGCGCGCGCTGGGCAACCGCTCGATCCTCGCGGACCCCAGCGCGCCGGGCGTCGTGCACTGGCTCAACAAGGCGATCAAGCGGCGCGACTTCTGGATGCCCTTCGCCCCGATCCTCCGTCGCGAGGACGCCGGCGAGCTCCTGCGCGTGCCCGACTCCCTGCCCGAGCGGATCTCGCCCTACATGATGCACACCTTCGAGACCGCGCCCGCGCGCCGCGAGGAGCTGGCGGCCGCGGTCCACGCCTACGACAAGACGGCGCGCGCTCAGGTCGTAGGGCGCGAGGACAACCCCCCGCTGCACGCGATCCTGAGCGCGTTCAAGGCGCGCACCGGGCGCGGCGCGCTCCTGAACACCTCCTTCAACCTGCACGGCTATCCGATCGTGACCGGGACGCGCGACGCGCTCGAGGTGCTCACCTCTTCGGGGCTGACCCACCTCGTGGTGGGCGACCGCCTCTTCGTTCGAGTCGAGGAGCAGGGCTCGGCGTGAGCGCGGCGGAGCGGCGTCCCGCGCTCTTCTTGTTGCTCTACTCGGAGCTGCTCGTCTACGAGGGCGGCCGCACCACTTGGCTCGCCTACTTCCTGCCGCGGATCGCCCAGCGAGAGCGCTTCCGCGAGATCCACGTGATCCACATGGACCCAGGCGGCGGAGACGACGCCCTGCCGCGCCAAGGTTGCGGCGCTGAAATCAAGATCAGGAGGAACCGATGGACGGAGCCGGCATCAGCGCGCCCTACCGTACGATCACCGTCAAGCCCTGGAGCCCGACCATCGGCGCGATCGTGGGCAATATCGACCTCACCCGGCCCTTGACCGACGACGAACTTGCCGACGTCCGGCAGGCCTTCACCGAATTCTCCGTGCTGTTCTTCCGCGACCAGAAGATCAGCCACGACGACCACTCGCGCCTCGCCGAATATTTCGGCACGATCGGCCAGCATGTCGGCAAGAAGACCAACAGCCAGGCGAGCGACGATCCGCGCGTCCGGAAGTTCTACGCCGACGGCGAGATGCCGCGCGTCTCCGGCAATCTCTGGCACACCGACCAGTCGTGCAATCCGATCCCGCCGCTGGCCTCGATCCTCTATCTCCACACGATCCCCAACAACGGCGGCGGCGACACCGGCTTCGCCAGCATGTACGCGGCTTACGACGCGCTGTCGGACCGCATGAAGACCTACCTCGAAGGGCTGACCGCGTACCATGACGGCCCGCGGGTGTTCGGCGAGGGCACGCCCTGCGCGAACCATCCCGTCATCGTCCGCCATCCGGAGAGCGGCAGGAATCTGATCTTCGTGAACAAGGGGTTCACCACGCGGATAAACGAGGTCAGCCAGGAAGAGAGCGATGCGATCCTCGGCTTCCTGTTCGACCATGTCATCCGGCCGGAATGGACCACCCGTTTCAAGTGGGAACCGCATTCGATCGCGTTCTGGGACAATCGTTGCGTCCAGCACCGCGCGATCGCCGACTA